>JAHIZT010000018.1 GCA_018814355.1 Candidatus Thermoplasmatota archaeon
CGACCTTGTCGTCACATTCTCATTGGATTTCTTGAAATACCCGCCGATGATCGACGACACGGGTTGGGCTAAGCTTTGGCTGAGGGACTTCGGGTTCGACTTCGTAGGGTTCCTCCTGCTCCTCGGACTGTTGATCGCAGCTGGTCGGAGGTTCATATTCAGGCCGAAGATGGTCCGGACGGAACTCCCAGATGCCACGTCAATCCTTCTCCTACTAGCCGTAGTGCTAGGCGGTTTTATCCTCGAAGGGATGGGGATAGCAGGTGAGATCCCAGGACACCAGCACGACAATGCTTACTCGTTCCTTGGCTATGCGTTCTCCCTGGTAATGCCGTCCGACATCGGTCAGTATTACGATCAGGCGTGGCTTCTCCACGGTGTCATGAGCGCTCTGCTGATCGCCTACATACCGTTCAGCAAGCTGTTCCACATGATTGCGACGCCAATCGCGATCGAAGCAGACAAGATGCTTCCGGAGGTGAGGATGGCATGAGGAAGCTCGACATATCCAAGCTCGATGTCCTAGCGCTCATGAGATACGATGCGTGCACACGCTGCGGCGAGTGCACGGCAACGTGCCCGACCGGGGGCGAGGCCCAGGATGTCGAACTCGTCACACCTCGGGGCAAGATCCTCCGACTGAAGGAATTCTACAAGAGTCAATATGGCATGAGGGCGAAGCTCCTGGGTCCGAAGGAGATCCCGGATGAACAACTGAAGGAGCTAGCCTCCAGAGCGTATGAGTGCACCATATGCGGTCAGTGTAAGACCGTGTGCCCGGCGCATCTGGATACCATCGAGATGTGGGAGAATATGCGAGAGTTCCTGGTCGCCAACGGCCTCGCCCCTCTGCCCGCACACGAGCAGATCGTCAAGAGCATCGAGAACTACGACAACCCGTGGATGCAGCCACGGACACAACGTTCGAGATGGTCGAAGCGGATCGAGAAGGAAGTCAAGATCAAGGATGCTACCAAGGAGAAGTGCGAAGTTCTGTTCTTCGTAGGATGTACCGCTGCATATGATCCGAACATACGCGACATGGCGATAGACGCCGCGCGCGTGCTCGCCCGGGCGGGAATTGATTTCGGAACGCTCGGGAACGAGGAGGGATGTTGCGGCTCGACTTTGCTGAGGACCGGGTTGTTGGAGTCCGCGCGCTGTCTCGCAAGGAAGAATATAGAGCAATTCAAGAAGGCATCGCCATCCGTCATCGTCACGAGCTGTGCGGGCTGCTACAAGACCATCAGGCAGGACTACCCTAAGGTCGGCAGGGTGGATGCAAAGGTTGTCCACATAACTCAGTTCGTGAACGAGCTCTTGTTGAGCGGCAGGCTGAAGCTCGACAAGAAAGTGGAAGGAGTCGTGACATTCCACGACCCATGCCATCTGGGCAGGCACAACAAGTTGTACGACGAGCCGAGGAAGCTCCTTGAGGCAATTCCAGGGTTGAAGATGATCGAGATGGAGCGGACGAGGGAAGAGGCAAGGTGCTGTGGTGCCGGAGGGGGGGTCAAGACCGCCTTCCCCGAACTCGCGCAGAAGATTTCATCGCTCAGGATCGAGGACGCAGAGCGGACCGGTGCGGACTTCCTCGCGACCTCATGCCCGTTCTGCTACCAGAGCCTCAAAGCTGCGATCGAGGCAAAGGGCTCGAAGCTGAAGATGGTCGATATCATGGAGCTGGTGACACTCTCATGCACGGACCGAACCTGAAATTCGAAACAACCATTATGTGGCGAGATGCCCTAGCGGGGAAGCGATAGCATGTCTTACGGCACTCCGATACCCCCCATGATACCCCCCGCGCACGTGCCATATCCGTCCGTGACCGAAGCACAGAGAAGAGGGCAGCCGATGGTCATCGGATTGGTCGCTCTCCTGATTCTGATACTCACCCTGATCTTCAGCTTCCCGTACTTGATCTCTGAAGACTGGACGATTGGCGCGCTGATTGCAGCAGTCGGAGTTGGCATTGTCGCGGTCATCCTCTATCTCGGCGGAAGACGGGAACTCGAGTTCCACCGCAAGTACGGTCAGGGCTGGCTGTTCGATAGGAAGAACATGCTGCTGGGTTTCATGGTTCTTATTGCAGGCATCATGATTATCGTCCTGGGAGGGCCGCTCTCTTCGATCGCCATCATCAGCGCCTACATAATGGTGCTCGGGGTCGCGTTCGTCTTCGCCGGCATCTTCTGGATAATCGTCGGGCTCCGCGGCTGAATCAGTGCAGTTGGTCAGCATGCCCCGCAACGCCTGGCAGCGGCCTCGCGCCCTTCTTCGGCTCCCACGCTAACGCCCCCATGAGCAGGAAGGGGATCGTCAGCAGGAAGCAATGCTGCGGGCTGACGCCGAGATACAGCAGGACAATAAGCAAGCCGATGCTGCCCGCCCGGCCGATGTCTAGCAAGTACTCCCGCCCTAGGACGGAATCATTCTTCGCCTCCTCGAACTTGTCTGTCAGGATGGCGAACACGAACATCGGGAAGGCAAAGGCGGCGAACTCCAAGAGCCCAGTCGCGATCGCGAACTGGTTGAGACTGTCGGCTAAGCCTATCAGGAGAGCGCACGGGACTGATGCTAGTGTGCTCATGACGACGAAGGTCCGCCTGTCATGTATCTTGTCCGATATCTTCCCGAGGATGACGGCCATGACCCCCGCTGCCAAGCCGAACATGGAGAACAGAGCTCCTAGGTCGAGTTCGCTCTGCGTGAACATGTAGGCGATGATCGTGATGTCGACCCAGAACACCCCCTCGAACCCTCCCTCTCCCAGGACCGAGACCACGTTCCTCCTCCCGATCACCTCGAGCCGTATCTTCATGACCTGGTCCTTCGGGATATACTTCCTGTAGGCAACGATCACGAGTGCCGTCAGGCCGATGATGACTATCCCGAGGGCGAACAGGACTTGGTAGCTGGCCCACCCGATGACGAGCCCTCCAATGAAGGGTGCGATGAAGGTCGCAAGGGGCCAGACGAAGAAGAAGGCTCCGTAGGTCACGCCCCGATCGTCTCTGTCCGTCAACTGCGCCATGAGTATGTTCGTCGGAGTCCAGAATAACGGGTAGAAGAGCCCGAAGGAGCAACCCACAAGGATGATCAGCAGCCAGCCGTCTCGAACCGTGAGGAAGATCGCGAACTCCGCGACCAGGAACAGAAGGCCCACGAGCATCGCGTTCCTAGGGTCCAGGTGCGGTCTCCAGGACATCCAGAGGCTGACGAAGATCGATATGAAGAACCCGATGCCCAAGTAGATCGGCCCGGTCCAGATGGGCATGTCGAGGTGTTTGAACAGGTATATGAGATTGAACGAGGCGGCGAACGTGTTCCCGAACGCGAGCATCGTCTCAATCAACATCAGGCCCGCGAATGCACGCCTGTCCATGGGAGACCGAATCAGAGAACTTCGCTTAAACCTTGTTGAGCGGGATTTCACTTGTTGGCCTTACGCCAGTCGAACATCGCCGCCTTTCTGTGTCCGCCCGGACCTCCGCGCGTCTCCCTTGCCTTCTGGATGCACTCCTCGCAGTCGCACACGAACGTCGCGAAAAGGAAGTGTGTCGCGGGCTTGCCGCAGATCTCGCACTTCTCGTCCGTCTTCATCTGTTCTCTCCCAAGAGCGGAACGTCATATCTAAGTTTGCGCCTCACGCCGTCCGCCTTCTCGGATATCAGCCGCTTGCCTACCTTGGACTCTGAAAGGGCGGAATAGAACTCAAGGTCCGCGCCGCATTCGCTGCAGATGCCGCCCGATCTCTGCACTCGGCTGTTGCATATCGGGCACGCTCTCAGTCTCTTCAGTCTTTCTGGGGATCTGGGCCTTCCTCCGACCAGACCCCTGGTTGATACTGTAGACGGCCTGTCCGCCGGCCGTTCCATCGCCAAGGCCGATCTCCCGGGCACTTCGAGGGCAGAACCAAGCGAGATGACCGACCTTGGTGCGAGCCAAACGAACGCATTGTCCTCGTTCGCTTTCGCGAACACCAGGAGTCTTTCCCTGAGATCCTTCTCCGTTCCTTGGGTGTCCAGTCCGTAGATACTGCTCAGGATGCGCAGATCGTCCACATCGTCAAACTGCAATATGTCGTTCTCATGGACTACCTCGACATGGTACCGTTTGTAGACGACATAGATGTAGATCAGGGCTATTGAGCCCGTAAGCAATACCACCGGATACCCGTCATATCCGAGTTCAAGCAGGCCGAGAGCGAGAACGATGTCCGCTGCAAGCGCAATGAACGAGAATACAACCCAAGCCTGCTTCGGACCCATCGTATCGGTACTCCGAACCGCTGCGGTCTAGAAAAAGACTGTGTGACTTTGATCTCAGGTCTTCTCTATCTTCATGGAGAAGTCCACGGATTTGACAGAGTGAGTGAGCCAGCCCAACGAGATGATGTCAGCTGCGGAGGCATACTTGTCTATGTTGTCCGGCCTGATCCCGCCGGAGACCTCGATCAGCACGTCCGGCCTCTTTGCCTTGAGCTCCTTGATGAGCTTCTTGGCGTTCTTGGGCTCGAAGTTGTCCAGCATTATGATGTCGGCCCCGTTCGCGAGGGCCGTGTACGCATCCTTTTCGGTCTCGACCTCGATCTCGATCTTCTTCGTGAAGCTCCCGTGCTTGGCCCGCTTCAGCGCCTCTGCAACTCCGCCAGCGATAGCGATGTGGTTGTTCTTGATCAGAACGGCGTCATAGAGCCCCATCCTGTGCGGATCACCGCCTCCGAGCCGGACCGCTCTCTTCTCGAACTCCCTGAACCCGGGAGTGGTCTTCCTGGTCGCGGCCACCCTGACCTTCGGGTTGGACTTCCTGCATTTCTTGACCAGCGCGTCCGTGAGCGTGGCGATGCCGCTCATGCGCATGATCATGTTGAGGGCGAGCCTTTCCCCAGCCAGAAGCGCCTTCGCGGGCCCCTTGACCTCCAGGACGACATCTCCTCTCTTGGCAGGGACCCCGTCCTTCCTGCTCTTGACGACTCTCGCGCCGAGTTCCTCAAATATCTCCGACGCCTCGGCCAACCCGGCCAAGACGCAGTCCTCCTTGCAGATGATTCTTCCTTTGGCCGTCTCGGCGGATGGGATGACCAGATCGGAGGTGATGTCCCCGGACCCGATGTCCTCCCTGAGGAACTCATGTGTCTTCGATTTCATCCATCAAGCTGGAGCGCGTCGGGGGATAACAATCTTTCCCAGAGGATTCAAGCTCTACAGCACGAACTTCTCGCCGTTCTTGGGAAGCAGCACCTCGAACCCCTGGGCTCTCAAATCCCCTGCCAGGATCTCCCTCTCGTCCCCGTGCATGAGGACTATCTTCTCAGGCGAGCACCCCTTCGCGAAAGCGAGGAGTTCATCGTGCCCCGCATGCGCTGAGAAATCGAACTTCCGTACCTCGCAGTCGACCTTCTCGTTGACTCCCTGGAACTCCATGTAGCCGGTCTCGAGCAGCTTGCGGCCGTTGCTCCCTTCTACCTGATACCCTGTCAGAAGGATGGCGCTCCTGGGGTCGTTCCTGACAGCCTCGACATAGCCCAGAACGGGCCCACCGTCGAGCATTCCACTGGTGGTGACAACAACATCCGCCTTGGCCGCCCGGGAGCGCGCGTGCACGTTCCTGACCTCATAGGTCCTGTTGACGGCCTGCCTCAGTTTCTTGGCGGATCGGACATATCCGGGAAAGCCCATGTAGATCTTGTTCACTTTCTTTCCCATGCCGTCCAACCAGAATTCGTATCTGCTGTCCCTGAGCAGGAGCAGAATCTCTTGGGTCCTCCCGACCGCGAATGAGGGTATGATGGCCGTGCCGCCCCGGTTGTTGACCTCCTCGATCTTCTTGAGGAATGCGTACTCGGTCTTGACCCTGCTTGGGTGGTTTCTGCCGGAGTAGGTGGACTCCATGATCAGGTTGTCGCACTTGACCGGTTTGGCTCCAGCAACAAGGCGGGTGTCGAGAGTGTGGATGTCGCCAGTGATGAGCGTCGTCCTCTTGCCGATCAGCTCGTACATGGTGGCGCCCGGAATGTGGCCTGCCGAATGCGCCCTCACCTGCATCTTGCCGGCCTGGCTCGTGTCCCCGAACATGATCTCGTCGAACTTGCGGCGGGCGCTCCTGACATCGTTCGATGTGTAGGCTTCAGGATATCCTTCAGCGGCACCGATCTTGATGCTGTCTTCCATGAGCAGGATGGCGATCTCCCTGGAGACGCTCGTGGAGACCACACTTATGTCGTACCTGGCAGTCAGCCACGGGATCATGCCGCAGTGGTCCAAGTGCGAGTGAGTGAGGAATACGATGTCCACGGGGGGGCATGCTGCAGGGTACAGGGGCGGGTCCGAGGCGGTTATGCCGTAGTCGAACAGCATCTTGGCGCCCGCACACTTGAGAAGGATGCCGAGTCTCCCTACCTCGTCGCCTCCCCCTAGGAACTCACCTTCGATGGTCATATGCGAAAAGGCCAATGGTTCAGACTATTATATCCTTGCGCCCGGAACCGACTCGAGGGTCGAGGCTACTCTCCCACTATCTGGACCGTGATCTCTCTGTTCCTGGGCTTGTTGTCGAACTCCATGAACACCACCTGCTGCCAAGTCCCTAGGAGTAGCCGGCCGTCGACCACAGGCACTGTCAGCGACGGCCCGACGAAGGATGCCCGCACATGTGAGTGCCCGTTCCCGTCTCCCCAGCGCTGGTGGTGTTCGTAGTCCTTGCCCTTCGGGTACAGCCTCTCCATGGCCTCGCGCATGTCAGCGACGAGTCCGGGCTCGTGCTCCACAGTGGTCACGGCGGCCGTCGAGCCAGCGACGAAAATGCATGCGAGGCCGTTCCTTAGATTCGATCCGGAGACGATCTCCTGCACCCTCCCGGTCACGTCGATTATCTCGTCCTTGGCGGATGTCTTGAGCTTGATGGTCCCGTTGGCCGCGGCCATGAAGGGCCTCCTCGTGGGCTAATCGCTATCATTTCTGATAATTCTTCTCTTGCTTCGGATTTTGTGCCAATTGCGGCTTTTCTCGAAGGTACCTACCAACAGGGACATGCCGTAACGGAACAAATGATATATATGCACGTTTCACAATCTTCACAGTCAGATGAGCTCAGATCATTCGTACTTTGGCAGGCCCTTCAAGGCCTACAACACGGACAAGAGGGTCTGGTTGGTCTCGGCATTCCGGGTCGAGCTTATCAAGAACGGGATCGAGAAAGCAGGCAGCATAAACAGGCTTGCTAGGGAGCTCGGGTACCGCTCGAGGATTCACCCCGGATGGAGCATCAGACAGATCCTGGTGGGGGAGCAGCCGTTCCCATATGAGAAGCTAGTGAAACTCTCTGACTACGTCGGCTTCCCGATCGAGGACGTCCTCAGGTACAGGACGGAGTCAGAAAGGGTGACCGTCGGCGGCACGAACGAGGCCCTTAGGAAGTGCGGGCTCTGGTGCTACCACGTCCAGAGGCTTCGGCTGCGGTAGGACTTGAAACCCCTTTGCGAGGACGGCTTCTTCTTATATGTCCAGCAGGCACAGTCCTGCTCGGGACTCCGACATAAACGATATATAGGCTCAAGCCTGTTGTGTCTGCCATGGAACTGGGTGAGCAGCTAGGTCTGGCATTCATAGTCATCGGAATCCTCATGCTCCTAGCGGAACTGTCGTCTCCGGGGGCGTTCATACTCGTCCCGGCGACGGTGCTCATTGTGCTGGGAGCCGTCGGACTCGCAGCGCCAGGCATATTGCTTAGCTGGTGGTCGCCCGTAGTCGCGCTCGTGATCGTCGTCCCGACGACCTATGTCGCGATAAAGATGTATCAGAAGCTCGCTCCGCCTGGACCGCCTGAAACGACGGTGGCTACCACGCTCGTCGGGCAGACGGGCGTCGTCCTCACCGAGGTAGTCCCCAGCACGCTCAAGGGGAAGGTCAGGATAGACCATGACACCTGGAGCGCCACATCCGACAAGGCCATACCCGCGGGCAGGAAGGTCGTTGTGAAGGCGAGCGAGGGAGTTCATGTCACGGTCGAGGAGATACCCTAGGACAGGCGCTCTGGGGCATATGAGATCATAGGAGACAAGTTGAGGAGGGAGTGAAGTGGCAGTAGAAGGATGGATTATCGCGCTGGTCTTTCTCGTGATCATAGCCGGTCTCGCGATTCTGACCAATGGCATCAAGATTGTCAGGCCGTACGAGCAGGCCATCTACATGAGGCTTGGCAAGTATGTTCGAGTGCTCAACCAAGGTTTCAACCTGGTTGCCCCCATGGTCAACTCCGTGGTCACGCTCGACCTGAGGACCCAGGTGCTGGACGTCCCGAGACAAGAGGTCATCACGAAGGACAACTCGCCCACGAACGTTGACGCGATTATCTACATCAAGATCATCGACCCGACCAAAGCTTTCTTCCAGGTCACCAACTACCGCACGGCGACGATATACCTCGCCCAGACCACACTGAGATCGCTCATCGGTGACATGGAGCTGGACGAGGTCCTGTCGAACAGGCAGAAGATCAACCTGCACCTGAGGGACATGCTCGACGAGGCCACGGACAAGTGGGGCGTGAAGGTAGAGGGCGTCGAGATCAGGGAGGTCGACCCCGCAGGAAAGGTCAAGGACGCCATGGAGGAGCAGACCTCGGCCGAGAGGTTGAGGAGAGCAGCCATCCTGAAGGCCGACGGTTCGAAGAGGGCCGCCATCCTGAACGCTGAGGGCGAGAAGAGGGCCCGCATCCTGCAGGCCGAGGGCCTGAGGCAGGCGAAGATATTGGAAGCCGAGGGTGAGAGGCTTGCGATCATTCTGCGCAGCCAGGGTGACGCCCAGAAGTTGAGGATCATGAGCGTCGGTGCACAGCCTCTGGACTCGAAGGCACTGACGGTTCTGTCCCTGGAGACGTTGAAGTCGCTTGGCAACGGCCAGGCCACCAAGATCATATTCCCGTTCGAGCTCACGAAGCTGGTCGAGGGCGTGAGCGAGTACCTGGGCATCGGCAGGCAGACTCCGGCCAGAGAGGTTTCGAAGCCTGAGGAGATCGAGCGCGTGGTCGGCAAGGCAGATGCGATACTCGGCCCGATCCCGACGCCCGAAGAGCTGCACCAGGGACTGAAGAAGCTCGAGAAGGCCATGGAAGACGAGAAGATCGAGGCGGAGGAGATCGCCGAGATCACCAGGAAGGCGACCAAGAAGGCCCAAGCGGAGAGAGAATACCAGGGCTAAACAAACACTTCCTGAAAACCCTTTTCTGTTATTCCATTTCTGTTCTACTTCGACTTGGCAACGAGCCGGTCCGCCACCTCATCTGCCCTCTTCAGGAACTTCTTCTCATCCAAGTTGGCGATCTTCCTGCCTCTCATCACGAACCTCCCATCGACGATGACGTCCCTCACCGCTTGGCTGGGGCCGGCGTAGACGAGGTTCGCCACGACGTTATCAGCTCTCGTGGGCACCATTGAGGGCAGAGAGCAGTCCAGGACCACCACGTCGGCCTTCTTCCCGGGCTCGATGGAACCAAGCTCCTTCTCCGCCCCGATGCACTTCGCGGCGTCGATCGTCGCCATGTCGAGCGCTTTCTGGGCAGGGATTACGCTCGCATCCCATCTGTTGGCCTTGTGCATGAGCGACGCGAACTTCATCTCGAGGAACATGTCGAGGCCGTTGTTCGAGGAGCATCCGTCTGTGCCCAAGGAGACCGGGACGCCCTCATTGAACATCTCGGGGAGCGGGGTCACACCGCCGCTGGCGAGCTTCATGTTGGATGTGGGGCAGTGCGCGACGCCTACCCCCGCCTTTGCCAGATCTCTCACCTCGTTGATGGTCAACCAGACGCAGTGAGCCGCCAAGTCGCATTTCGAGAAGAACCCGATCTCGGCAAGGTGGTCCGCAGGCCGCTTGCCCTTGGTCTTCTGGTACTCGTAGACCTCGAACCTGGTCTCCGACAGATGATAGTGACAGAAAGTGTTCTCCTTGGTCGCGAGCTCCTTTGCCTCCAATAGGGTCTCGTCCGAGCAGACATAGACTCCCTGGGGAGCGACAAGTGGTTTGATCAGAGGCTTGTTCCTGTGAGAGCGGATGAAGTTCTCGCAGTTGTTGATGGGCTTTCCTTTCTGTGTCGTGAACTTCTCGTCCAGCACCGCCCATCCCAGGTATCCTCTGAGACCGACCTCCTCGGTGCTCTTCGCGATGAGATCCTCCGAGTAGTACAGGTCGACGAATGAGGTAGTTCCGGACCATGCCATCTCCAGGCATCCGAGCGTCGCCCCGACCGAGATGTCTTCGGGGGTGCGCTTGGCGTCTATCGCGAAAGTCCTGTCCAGGAACTTCTCGAGTTTGACATCGTCCGCGACGCTCCTCATGAGCGCCATCGACACATGAGTGTGGCAGTTGATGAGCCCGGGCATGACTACGCATCCCGATGCGTCTACGACCTCGTCCGGCCGAGACTTCACATGGCCGACGCCCGTGATCCTGCCGTCCTCGATCAAGACGTCTCCCTTGACCACCTCACGCTTCCAGTTCTGCGTGACGACCAAGCCGCCTTTGATCAGAATGCTCAAGCAGATGCGCCTCCGACGCCCGGAACGGTATTAAGGGACTCCGGCATTAATCCTTTGGCAACCATGGTCAGGATAACCTTTCTAGGCACTGGTGGCGGCAGGTTCGCCACCATCTATCAGGCCAGGGCGACGGGCGGCATCTACTTGGAGGACGGCAGGAACCTGCACATCGACCCAGGCCCGGGCGCGCTTGTGCGCATGCGCTCTGTAGGGATAGATCCTCTCGGGACCGATGCGATCCTCATATCCCACTGCCATCCCGACCATTATCTTGACGCTGAGATATTAATCGAGGCAATGACCGAGGGAGGGACGAGGAAGCAGGGCATTCTCCTGGCGAGCACGAGCGTGATCGAGGGGAACGGAGACTTCGGCCCGGCGATATCGAAATACCATCTGTCTCAGCCCAAGGTCGTAAAGGTCATGCAGCCGTTCAACAAGGTGAGCATGAAGCCATTGGAGATTACAGCGACTCCCTCGGCGCACTCGGACACGAGCAGCGTCGGCTTCAGGATACTGACCACCGGAGGGATGGTCTCTTACATCTCGGACACGCAGCTCACGGAGCAGGTCATCAAGGCGCACAGGAACTGCCGCGTCCTGATCGCTCCCGTCACCCGACCGTTGGGCAAGAGGATCCCGCATCATCTCAGCACCGAGGACGCCGGATACTTGATCGAGAAAATCAAGCCCGAGCTGGCGGTGATAAACCACTTCGGCATGCGCGTAATCCAGGAGAACCCCGAGACGCAGGCCAAGTGGATCGAGGACAGGAGCGGCGTGAAGACCGTCGCCGCAAGGGATTTCATGACGCTAGAGCTGAAGAAGGACTCGATTGTTGTCGCGGACCGCATCAGGGAGACGCCAGATAGATGATCACGGGCATCTCGGAGGATTCATCGAGCCAGACATGATGTCCGGCATCTGGCTTCGTATCTCGATCGTCTTCTCGCAAGCATCACACGCAATGAGCATCCCGCGGAAAATATTGCAATCCTTGTCAGTGCACAACGTCCCATCCCTCGCTGCGGACCTATTGTCTTGTCCCATATTAAATGTTCATCGACTACCTGCACTGGAACCATCGGTTCGACTCGATGATGATTTCATGCGCAAGCGTTATCTAACGATGCAGGTTTAGCATGACACGATGGTCGCAGTGAGGCTTAGCAAGAAGGAGCTCGAGAATATCAAGGATCACGTGGAGAAGCATCCTATGACTCTCGCCCTTGTCCGGACGGAACATGCGCCCATCGAGCTCGATCCGATGCTGAGGTCGATCGGAAAAGCGTGCAATCTGTCGCACCTCAGGACCTATTCCTCCTCGACATCGGATTTCGGAATCGCAGAATTAAATTCGAAGGGGAAGATGTTAATAGTGCTCTTCGTAGGAGGGGGCTGTACAGAGTTGCTCAGCGTTTCGGAGACCGACGAAGCGGCTGTCAATGACCTCGAGGACAACATACACTCTTCGAACTTCCTGTCCGAAATCATACGCATGGGACTGTGATATCCAGGTAGATGCTCTGGATTGGTAGGTACACGTGCGGATGTTGCCAAGAAACCCTAATATAGCTGGGGCGGGTAGATAGCGTTCGGTGTCTCAGGCTGGTAGCTCAACTTTCCTCCTAAGCATATCGATTTCTAACAATCCCCACCACACCGGCCTTCCAGACACCATCTTTCATTTCTACAGAATAGTCTGGGCTTTTTTCTAGACTCGTCCGGTCATCATCTGTTTTATTACCAATGTGAATCATTGCATCATTGGTAGATGGGATGACGATCGAATCAGAGGTTCTTAAGAGCATCAAGCCGACGTCCGCGCAGGACAAGAAAGTCGCTTCCGTGGTCGAAGAGCTGTCGGACAAGGTCGTCGCTGAAGCTCGGAAGATCAATGCGCATGTGGAGACGATGCTCGTCGGTTCTGTCGCGAAGGCCACGCACCTCAAGGACCCTGACATCGACCTGTTCATGCTGTTCCCCGAGAGCACTCCTATGGATCAGCTCAAGGAGGCCGGCCTCGAGATCGGCAGGCGCGTCCTCAAGGGCCGAGAGCACTACGCACAGCATCCTTACGTCCGTGGAATGTACGCCGGCTTCCAGGTGGACCTCGTCCCATGCTTCCGCATACGGGACACCAGGCACAAGATGAGCGCGGTCGACCGCACTCCCTTTCACACTGAGTTCGTCAAGAAGAACCTGAAGAAGGGCATGGCCGACCAGGTCCGGCTGCTGAAGCGGTTCATGAAGGGCATCGAAAGCTATGGTGCCGAGGCGAAGGTACAGGGATTCTCAGGATATCTCTGCGAGCTCCTGATCATGCGCTTCGGGAGCCTCAATGGAGTGCTCAAGGCCGCAAGGGAATGGAAGGTCGGCGAGCACATCGAGCTGCCAGATTTCCCCGGGAAGGAGTTCAAAGAACCGCTCACATTCATCGATCCAGTCGACCTGACGAGGAATGTCGCCTCGGCCGTTGCCGTCGAGACGATGATCAGGTTCGTCCTCGCGAGCAGGGAGTACCTGTCGAACCCGGACAGGAAGTTGTTCTTCCCCAATGAAAGGAAGACCTGGGACGCCGCCAAGATCAAGAATGTCGCGGGGACGAGGCTGAAGAACACCTTGATCGTGTCCTTCGCCAAGCTTCCCTTCATAGACGACGTCGTCTACCCTCAGCTCCGGAAGTCGCTAGGAGCCATCACTGCTTTGCTGGGGCGATCCGATTTCGACATCGAGAAGAGCTCGATCCATGTCGACGAGTTCACTCATCTCGTGATCGAGTTGGCCTCGATCTCTCTGCCAAAGTCAAGGAAGCACAGGGGCCCGCCAGCGAACTCCGACAACGTGAACGAGTTCCTGACGAAGTGGAACACCGCGGGCATATCCGCCCCGTACACCGAGGACGGGAGATGGTACGTCATGACCAACAGACAGTATACGCAGGCGGACGAGCTAGTGAGGGCCAAGATCACAGTGGTACCGTTGGGCAAGGATGTCCAGGGCCTCAAGAGGTTCGATGTTTCCAGCGGCGATGCGCTGCTCTCGAAGAGGAACCTTGCCGCGCTGACCCGTCACCTCGATGACAGGATGCCATGGCAGAGATGATCTCTGGAATGTAGGCCTAGGCAACCACTGGGATGGCTCTGTCCGGGCGGAACATTATGTTGTTGCCCGCGTTGTCGGTCGCGCTGATGTAGAACATGAGCCCTGAGCTGGTATCGAGCGTGGAGCTAGTGATCGAGTACGCATATCTTTGGTTGGGGACTAACGCCATCTCGACGAACGCGCTGCTCTGGGACCCTATGGCTATCTTCACAGAGGAGAGATCACCGTTGTCCGACACTTTGGCGGTTATGTTGATTGTGTAGTTTCCGGCCTTGAGTATCATGTTATTGGCGTTGTCGCTCGCGTTTATCGCCACCCAGCTGTAGACACCCTGCGTCTTGTCGAGCTTGTACTCGATGCCCCGGACGGTCGTGCCGTTGTCGACCCAGACGATGGCCTTGTCGACAGTCGGGTCGGCATGGTCCGAGAACGGCATGTTCAGCAGGAGCACCCAGACGGCCAAGAACGTGAAGAAGAACGATCCGATGTTCCCCAACCAGTTCTTCTTAGCAAAGCCGGAAGTGTCGACCTTCGCGATCACGAAGAACCACTTGAGGGTGAATATCCCAACGAGGGCTGCGAGGAAAGCTAGGCCGACGAATGCTCCGTTCAGCGATATCACGCCGGCTATTACTCCGAACGTTGTCGCGTAGACTATGGTGAGAACGGCGGTCCTGGTGTCCGTCAGCTCTTTCTTGAGGAACTCATTCTCCTTGAACTCAGGAGGCCTGAACTCGTAGTCCTCCTGCTCTTCCTTGTCCTTTCTCCGTTTCTTGGCCATTCCGTCCCTCGAAGAGCTAGGGCTATTTAATAGCTTTTGGTCTTTGGAAATGCAGTCATCAGATGTCTGGCTTCGCCTTTGGTCAGCGTGTTCGTCGTGATCGTGATATGGTATCAACCACCACTTTCGGTTACCTCTAATCAATACGCTTATATTCTGTCCGTAAGGTCTAGAGAGCACAGGTGTTGATTGCAAATGTCGTCCGAGGAGGATATCGAGAAGCTCCCGGGAGTCGGGCCAGCCATAATGGAGAAGCTCAGAGAGGCCGGCTACAATGATCTGATGATGATCGCTGTCGATTCGCCCAGAAACCTGGCGGAGCTCACCGAGATAGGAGAGGCCACCGCCGCGAAGATCATAGCGGCAGCCAAGAAGGCCGCAGACGTCGGTGGGTTCGAGACTGGAGATGTCATCCTGGAGCGCAGGAAGACAGTCGCGAAGCTCAGCTCCAACTCGAAGGCCCTGGACGAGCTCATGGGCGGCGGGTTCGAGACCCGTGCCATCACGGAGTTCTTCGGAGAGTTCGGCTCGGGCAAGACCCAGCTCTGCCATCAGATGGCCGTGAACACGACCAAGCCAGTCAGCGAGGGCGGGCTCGACGGACACACGATCATGATCGACACGGAGCAGACCTTCAGGCCGGAGAGGATCACGCAGATGTCAGAGGCCTCGGACCTAGACCCGGACGATGTGCTCAAGAAGATACATGTAGCGCGCGCCTTCAACAGCCACCATCAGACTCTGCTCGTGGACAAGGCGTTCGAGACGGCCAAGGAGTTCCCCGTGCGGCTTATAATCGTCGACTCGCTCACAGCGCATTTCAGAGCCGAGTACATTGGAAGAGGAGCTCTGGCAGAGAGGCAGCAGATGCTGAACAAGCACATGCACGACCTCCTGAGGTTCGGCGATGTCCACAATGCGGTCATAGCCGTCACCAACCAGGTATCTGCCAAGCCGGACGCCTTCTTCGGGGACCCGACGAGGCCGATCGGAGGCCACATCGTCGGCCACACGGCTACATTCAGGATATACCTGAGAAAGAGCAAGGGTGGGAAGAGGATCGCCAGGCTCATTGACTCCCCCAACCTCCCGGAGGCGGAGGCTGTGTTCATGGTGTCCGAGGCCGGCATAAGCGACTGAAAGGAACATTAAAGCGTCTCCGCGCTTGTCTGATGCCCGTGAAGCTTCTGCTAGAGCTCTCGTTGGAGTGCGAATCGCTTGCGAGAGCCGAGGCGTTGTCCGCTGCGGTCGCCCTCGGTGGAAAGCCGAGGATCGTCGGGGAGGACGATGGCATCCTGATTCTCGAGACCGCCGCTGACCCGTCCAGCCTGGCATCCAGGCTCGGACTCTGCCACTACGTGAGCGAACTGCTGGCCTCCTGCGACAGGAGCGAGATCGATTCTTGCGTTCGCGACATCGACGTGCCCGGGCCTATCCGAGTAAGGTCGACCAAGGTCGGTGAGATGTCGGTCGATCTTGCAGGCACGAGCAGGCGCGTCGGGGCCGTCCTGGGAGAGTCCAAGGGTGTGGACCTGCACCACCCTGCTAGCGACATAAGGATCGTATTCTCGAAGAAGGCCCACATCGGGAGGATGATCGGGGCCATCGACAGGCCATCGTTCGAGAAGCGGAAGAACCGCTACATGCCGTACTTCTATCCCGCGTCCCTGCATCCAAAGTACGCCAGGGCACTGGTCAATCTGACCCAGGTGCCTTCCGGTGGTCGACTTCTCGACCCGTTCTGTGGGACGGGTGCGATTGTTGCGGAGGCGTCGCTGATCGGTCTCCATGCGATAGGGACGGATCTGTCCGATAAGATGGTCGAGGGCTCCAGGAAGAATCTAAAGCATGTCGGAGTCGATGCTGAACTGCGGGTCTGCGACGTGAGCGACATCCCTGGGACTTTGGGCCGTGTCCGTGGGATAGCCACGGACCCTCCTTACGGGAAATCCACCAGCACCAACGGAGAGGGCATTCCTGCTTTGTACGCGAGGTCGTTCAAGGCGTTCTCAGAAGTGCTCGACAAAGGCTCAAGGGCTGCAGTGGTCGTTCCTGACAAGAAGCTGCTTGAGGGGGCCGATGGATTCGAACTGGTCGAGAGCCACGGGTTATGGGTGCATCGTTCGCTCACCAGGCATTTCTGTGTGCTCTCAAGAGCCTAGACAACGTCGATCGTGATATGAATCGTGGTCAAGAGAGATCCCTGACTAGACACATCTATGCCCAATGCCTTTTCTCCAATAGGACAGAACTCGGACACGATAATCCAGACACCTACAAGCCAAGTGCTTTGCGGAGCTAGAGTGATGCTGACCGGATCGGTGTTGTTCAATCCACCCGAGAACAAGAGGACGTCGACGAACTGTGGCAGGTTTGGGAACGGTGCGATGGTAAGGTTGAGGTCTGAGGTTCCGGTGTTGTTGAACAGGATGTTCGCGTATGTCGAGTTGCCCGGCGTCACTGTGCTACTGGAAGGGTTCACGAAGAAGGTGAATGTTGGGCTGCTCACTGTTAGGTTGAACACGATCTCGCGGGTGACGGAGCTGTTCATCGAGGCACCTTTCACTGTGACATTGTACGTTTGGGCGAACTCGGCCGATGTCGGTGCAGCGATCCTCAAGTCGATGTCTGCGGTCTCGCTTGAGTTGAGCCACAATATGTATGGATCGGAATAGTAGCCGTCGCTCTGATTGTGCAGCTTGAAGAGCGCCTCCCACTCGGTTGGAGACGACTCCCTCATGAGGTGTATTTCGTTGTAAGTGTTACCGGTATTGTCTATCCGCAGCGAGAACTGGCTCCAGCCGCCAGCTGCGATCGAAGCGTTCGTGTCCTGCTCCGTCACAATCTCGAACGAGTGGTCCGCACTGATGGCGATCATCGGGATTGGAACGAAGGCTACCACCAGGATCAGGAATGCGAGAACGCCGATCGCCTTTCGCTTCATGTCGAGCGGGGTGATGTCGTTCAGGGGCGGAGGATGCCTCGCACCGAGGAACAGGATGAGGATCGCGAACAACAGCCAGCCCGTGTAGAAGTAGCCTATGGCCACCAGGATCGCGACGGTCACCCAGCTCAGGTACTTCGCCCTCGCGCCCAGGAGCGCCCTGGCGACATGCCCTCCATCCAGCTGGCCGACTGGGAGCAGGTTCAGGGCGGTGACCAGGAACCCAACCCACGCCGCGAACGCTGTCGGATGCATGAGGTAATCGCCGCTGATCGGCACCAGCTGCTCGAGCCACATGTACAGGAGCGGGAACGATATTCCCATCACGCCCTCTGACCCCACGTTTAGCGGGACGACCCTCGCCTCTGAGTTGGTGAGCATCAGCCCGATTATCCCGAAGGGTATTGCGACCAGCAGGCCGGCGATCGGACCTGCGACTCCGATCTCCATGAGCGATTTCTTGTTGGGGATGGGGTCCCGGAGTGCTATGAACGCTCCGAACGTGCCCAGCGGAGGTATGGATGGTATGAAGAACGGCATAGACGCCGCCACTTTCCTCCTCCTCGCCATGAAGAAGTGCCCCAGCTCGTGGATTCCCAGGATTGCCATCAGGGGAAGGGTGAATGTCAGCATGCCCATGAGGACGGTGTTGAGCGTGAGATCCTCGTCGGCATACCCGGCCCAGGTAAGAGCCCCCGCGAGCACCATCGTCAGGAAAGTGGCGACCAAGAGCCCGATGTTGACGTACGAACTCCTGTACTTCTTGGTCGGCTTCTTGGCGACAGTGATTATGTGCTCTCCCTTGTCGTATGTGATCATGGGGATGTAGCCGTTCTTGCCCATCTCCTCGCGCAGGTCCTCGAAGTTCTGTTCGAGCAGTGTCGGTTCGACTCTGCAGAAGAACTCGACGACGTCGTAGGTGACGCGGACGTCATAGACGGGGAAGTGTCTAGCCACGAGGCCCTTGATGAATTCTATCTCCTTGGATGCCTCTGGCGGAATAGGTGGAGCCATTGCGTTCTTGACCAATCAGGCCCCGCTACATAACTCTTTGGGCGGGCTCCACATCCAGCAAAGACACTTATATTTGGCTATGCGCTGACAACCGACAATGAACGAGCGCACCGGTGCGCCGACCCTCATGGGCTACCTCATGATGCTCAGGCTCGGGAACTGCGTCATGGGCGCTCTAGGATGCCTGCTCGCCGCGATCGTATGCGGCGGTCTTGACGCCCTTGATTCATACCCGTTCGAGATAATCTTCTCGATGGTGACGGTCTTCTCGTTCACAGCTGCGGGCAACTCTCTCAACGACTACTTCGACAGAGATACGGACAAGGTTGCGCACCCCGAGAGGCCGCTTCCGTCCGGCATGATCAAACCGGCCGGGGCCCTGACAGTCTCGGTCATGTTGTTCGCTCTTTCGGTTGAATGCAGTTACTTTGTGAGCGCATGGTCTCTCATCGTTGTGCTAGCGTCGATTGCCGTCATGGTGGGGTACGAGCTCCTGCTCAAGGCGGAGGGGTTCGCTGGGAATCTGGCCATCGGCTGGCTCACAGGCGCGCTGTTCCTTTTCGGTGGCGCTGCTGTTGAAAAGATGGAGCTCGCATGGATCCTTGCGGCCCTTGCCTTCCTCGCGACTCTCGGCCGGGAGGTCGTCAAGGACATCCAGGACATCGAAGGAGACAAAGGTTCGCGAAGGACCCTCCCCATGAGGATAGGCACTAGGCGGGCTGGAGTGGTGGGATCCGCTGCATTCGTTGGGGCCGTCGCCCTCAGTCCTGTGCCCTACCTGCAGGGACTCCTGTCGATATGGTATGTTCCTGTCGTCGGTGCCGCTGATGCAATCTTTATATATTGTGCCTTGATTCACTTCCGAAGCCCTGGACAAGGGCAGAAGGTGGCAAAGCTGGCAATGCTCGTCGCCCTGTTGGCTTTCTTACTCGGAGGGGTCTCTTGAAGGTCCGAGACTACATCGACAAGACGCTGAAGAAACATAAGATGCACATGACGCTCATAGACCCCGCGAAGCAGCCTCCGAGCAAGTCCGGAGAGATCGCTGCGAAAGCCTGCAGGGCGGGCACGGACGCGATAATGGTCGGAGGCTCGACGGGCGTCACTCAGGAAAACCTGGACATGACAGTTGACGAGATCAAGCGGAACTGCAAGCTGCCCGTGATATACTTTCCATCGGACGCGCATGCTATTGCGCGCAGGTGCGACGCGATATACTTCATGAGCATGCTCAACTCGAAGAACGTCAGGAACATCACAAGGGAGCATGTCAAGGGCGCGCCCATAATCAAGAAGCTCGGGATAGAACCCATCTCCATGGGCTATGTCATCGTAGAGCCCGGCATGAAGGTCGGAGAGATCGGCGAGGCGGAGCTCGTCAGGAGGGACGACATCGGCTCGATCGTCGGGTACGCCATCACGACGGAGTTCTTCGGTATGGACCTTCTTTACCTCGAGGCTGGGTCGGGGGCGCCCGAGCCTGTGCCCTTGGCCATGGTCAGAGCTGCTCGGGAGAGCGTCGATTTGCCCATAGTGCTCGGTGGCGGGATTGTCACGCCAGAGCAGGCCGAGAAACTGGCGGCGGCCGGAGCCGACATCATCGTCACGGGGACGCTTGTTGAGAACGGCGATTTCGAGGGCAGATTGAAGAAGATCGTCGACATGGTCCACCGGGCCTAGGGACTCGGGCGACTTGGACGTCGGAAGGTTTTATATCGAGCGCGGGAATTGATGGTCCAGGGAAGGACCATGGGAATCCTAGATTCGTTCAGGAAGAAGAAGGACATCATGTGCCCTGAGTGCGAGAAGGCTCAGAAGCATGTCAAGCTGGTGGAGACCGAAGGAAAGACGGTGGAATGTCCGGAGTGCCACTACATACATTTGGCCCGAAGATAGAAGGCTGGACTTCGAACTGCTGTTCCAACCTGAGATGAGCTGTGTTCTCTAGATTCATTTGAGTCAGCGGACGCTTGGAAGATTGAGTTGATAAAGATCGAATGAAAATGTTTTCGGAAGAAGCACTCAGGCTTCTTCGGTTTTAGGGTTTGACGACGGATCTACATCAGATAGTTGGCGTGGCTGTCCAGCCATTTCTGTAGGTTCCCCTGCAACTGGTCCAGAGAGTTCTGGAGGCCTGGGTTCCTATCCGCCTTCTCCTTGTGTATCTCGATCGCGTGCAACAGACCTGGTGGTCCATTCTGGGCCGGCGGAGGCGGCGGTGGCGGAGGTGCTGGCGGCGATGCCACGGTCACCGAGACCGTTGTGCTGTTCGTCAAGCCGTTGCTGTCCGTCACGGTCAGGTTAATGGTGTAGGTGCCGTTCGCAGCATATGTGTGCGTCGCGGTCACTCCAGTGGCGCTCCCACCGTCTCCGAAGGTCCAAGCATAGCTTGTTATGGTGGCGTCATCGTCCGCGTGTGACTTCGCACCGCTCACGTTGACTCTTAGTCCATCCTTTTCCATTTGGATGACTGCAACCGGGTATTTCTTGGCCGGGCTGACAGTCATCTTCACGTTCAAATCCTTCGAAGAGGAGTTCTTCCCTCCCCCATTGTCCGTCACGGTCAGATTGGCTTTGAAAGCTCCATCCTTCGCGTACACGTGCGTGACGATCTTGCCGTTGCCTTCCGAGGCGTCCCCGAATGTCCAGGAGTAGTTCGCGATCGAGCCGTCGGGGTCGCTCGACGCTGTCGCGTCGAACATAACCGTGAGGTTATTCGCATCGTAGGTGAACATCGCAACCGGCAGTTCGTTCACGGACTGTGGTTTCGATTTCGGAACCAACGATGCTAGACCCACCACCACGACGATCAGTGCGATCACTGCTATGGCGGTAACTATTATCATTTTTGCTTTTGGGCTGATTCTCTCCCCTCCCGGGCTAGCTTCATCAAGAGAAGTCAGTATCCCATAAATGCCTTTGCCTCAATTTTCGGGCGAAACCGTCGTTTCATCTGGAACCCTTCCACTGGAAGTGAAGCTTCATCGGAAGACAGACATCGAGCCCGGGCTGAGCGCCGCGAACCTGCTCAGAGTCCGTGCAGGTTTTCCACCGTTTGCCGTCCTGATCACTGAGACGCTGGTCAGGACCAGAAACGTCGACACTATGGCGAGAAAGTATCCCGGTCCCAGAAACACATAGAAGCCTGTTGGGTAGTGGTCCGGGTATGAGCCCAGTGCAAAGGACAGCGACTCTATTCGGAATGCGATCCCTATCAATCCAACACCCTGGAAGACTCCCCCAATCGGCGAAGCAAGCGCAAACATTGTCCCTATGATGAACAATCCTCCGAAGAGGGCAGCGTTATGCCCAGCGTGCTCCATCAGGTCCAAGATTGTGAACTGCATGTGGAAGTGGGAGTAGGGGTGACCGACAGTGAAGGGAAACGCTCCATTACTCGCGCGACTCACCCATACAAGCGAGAGCGACATCAGTCCGATAAACGCGCCGATGCCGGATTGCATGTTTGGCATCGAGTAGAATGCTGCTGCTTTCACAGCGCGTAAGGTCTTCCATTCCCTCATCCGAACACTACCAGTCAGACGTATGTGAGTTACCATGTATTGCCTTTCTCATGAACGACTACCGACGATAGACCGCGAGCGGAATGCGGAGCAATTGATCTCGGCTGAGGTCGAGCTAGACGCTCCGTATGTGCTCTCGATGAGAATGATGGATGCGAGTGTCTTTTCTCAGGCTTCCGGGGGATTCCGTGCCAAAGTGAAGCCAGACATTCTCTTCCTGATCTCAGAAACCCCTTCTGGATGCAATCGAGATGACAACAGAAATCCTTATCATCAAAAATGGAATGCACCCAATGGAGATGACCAGGAGGTAGGACCGTGGGAGGATTCTCAGAGAGATTCAGAATAAGGAAACCAGTGGCAATACTGAAAGAAGAGGATAGGAAGCAGATTCACGAAGCCGGTCTGAACGTCATGGAGAACGTTGGCGTCAGGATACACAGCAAGGTGGCCCGTGACTCGCTCAAGAAAGCAGGAGCCATTGTCGATGAGAGAACCAGCGTCGTCAAGTTCCCAACAGACTTGACAAAGTCATTGATCTCCAAAGTAGCACAAGGAATTGTCCTGGCGGGTCGCGAAAAGGAATACGACCTTCCCCTTGACGGCCAGCACTGCTACTACACGACAGATGGATGCGGGATCAGCGTTTGGGATCAGAAGACCCGCACCAGGAGACTCTCGGTCCTGCAGGACATAACAAACACGGCAACAATCAGCGACTGGCTGCCGTACCTCAGCATCTATGAACCGATGGTTGTCCCCTCAGACATCCCTCAGAATATACATGTCGTCGTTGGGATGAAGGAATCTCTCAACATCACGAGGAAGCACGTTGTCAGTGAATCCACATCGACCCCTGAAGAAGCAGAGCTCCAGATCAAGATGGCATCGGAGATCGTTGGCGGGTTGGAGGAACTGAGGAAGAGACACATCATGTCGGCAATGGTCTGCACGATGTCCCCCCTTACTCTCGATGGACACGCCACTGACGCAGCGATGGTCTGGTCGAGGGCAAAGGTACCAGTGCATATCACAGGGATGGCAATGATGGGGGTCAGCTCACCGGCGACGATCCCTGGGAATCTGGTCGTCAACCATGCTGAGACCCTGGCCCTTGCGGCGGCGATGCAGGCGCATACGCCAGGATCGCCGGCCATCTATGGCTCGGTCCTTTCGAACATGGACCCACGGACAGGGGCGATCCAGTTGGCCTCGCCAGAAGCGCTCATCCTGTGCGCGGCGGCAGGCGAGATGGCTAGATACGTCAAGATGCCGTCATATGGCGGCATCGGATGTAACGCAAAAACACCGGGCATGCAGAGCTCGCTGGAGAATGGCATGCTGGCCCTTACGAGCGCACTGTTCGGCCAGGAAGTCAACAATGGCATCGGGATGCTTGATTGTTCGACTGTGCTCTCCTACGAACAGATGATCATCGACGATGACATTGTTGGCAGGGCAATCTCGGCCGGACGCGAGATACTCGTCACTAAGGAGAGCATGCATCTAGACATGATTGGGGAAGTCGGCATTCTCGGAATAGGTACAAAGAAGGGAAGCTACCTGGGTGAGAGGGCCACCATGACGGAAGCGCGTCAGTTCTACCAGTCATCGATCTTCACCTCCGAACCATTCGAACAGTGGGAAACAAAGGGGAGAAAGGACGACCTGACATTGGCAAAGGAGAAGGCAGATTGGATACTCAAGAGCCACGAGCCTGTCATGCTGGATAGGGATATCTCGAGGAGACTCGATCAGATAGTGAAGGAAGCTGCAAAGGCATCTACTACTTAGGTTCGCATTCACTCATTGGGGAGATATGACAAGCAATACGGACAAAGGGTTCGTTTCTGCCGCGGATGAGTGCTACCATGGCAAAAGTGAAGCTTGATTTCCTTTCGAAGGAGGAAGAGGATCTCATTCACGAGCAAAGCATTGAGATGCTCGGCACCTTCGGAGTACTCATACGAAGCGATTCGGTCCTTGACCTGCTTGCGGAGAATGGGGCAAAAGTCGACCGTGTGAAGAAGATTGCCTATATCCCTGAGAACATCGTGATGGAGGCGATCGCATCTGCCCCGAAGAGATTCGTTCTTCGAGCTCGGAATCGTGGCAATGATGTTGAGCTGCCCGCCTCCGGGCTGCCGTACTTGACTACTGACGGGCTGACACTCTACGTACAGGATATCGATAGTGGGGAGAGGCGCGATGCGACCCGCAAGGATTTCGCGCAATTCGCCAAGCTTGCCGATGCCCTAGAATCAGTAAGCTTCTTCTGGCCCATTGTGACGATCTCCGATGTTCCGCAGGCAGTTCACAATCTGTACGAGCTCTGGGACTCCTTCAACAACTGCACACTCCATGTTCAAGGGGACTGCGTCAGTGCGGAGGACGCGAAGAGGCAGATCGAGATGGCGTCTCTTGTCTGCGGCGGACTGGACGGGTTGAGAAAAAAGCCGATCTTCTCATGCGCAATCGATCCCGTCGCCCCTCTCTCCTTCGACGGGGGAGCGCTCGAGGCACAGATGGAGTTCGCGCGTGTCGGGGTACCGGTTCTTTGCCATTCGATGTGCCTCGCAGGCATGTCATCACCCGTGACCATCGCAGGTACCCTCGCCATAGTCAATGCGGAGAATCTCGCTAGCCTCGTGATAACCCAGCTCGCCTCGCGTGGAACCCCTCACATATACGGTTCCTCATCTGCACCGGTCGACATGGTGACTGGCAACATCAACTTCTCAGCGCCCGAATGTCTGATGATATCCGCGGGTGCTGGACAGATGGCCCGAAGATACCATAGACCGTCCATGGTCTCTGATTGGGGAATGGGTGTGAAAGGCCAGGGGATTTCCTCGTCGTGCTCGGAACTTTTCGGACGCATGGCCTCGATCCTGAGTAGCAGCGACCTTGTGCCTGGGATTGGCGGCCTGGACGACGCGAAGGGGTGTTCGTTGGCACAGATGGTCATCGACTCAGCGATTTGGGACAACTTCCGAGCTTTTGCCAGGACCTTCTCGATTACTAAAGGGACGATTGCAATGGATGTTGTAAGGGATGTGGGTCATGGCAACAGCTTCCTTGGCCATCCGCACACGGCCAAAACATTCCGGGAGGAGCTATTCTTCTGGGACGACGAGAAGCTGGCTATGGAGTCAACTCTTTCTGATCGCATGATACCCAAATCCATAGAGGTTGCCAAGGATATTCTCAGGGACCACACGGTGGAATCGTTGGACAAGGCAGTCATTTCTGAAGGAGAAGCATTGCTCAAAGGGTACGCAAGAAACTCGTGATCAAATGCTACAATTCTCTGCTAGTCCGTGCATTCCTTCGGCATAAGCTATGATCTTGTTGGAAGATACAAGCTTCCTCTCAGCTCACTCAGAGCCCCGAGATTGATGGTGATACAAACGAGTGGGGCAAAGTCGAAGTTGAACTCACTGCGAACCAGACACTGTCTCCACATTCCAACAAACGAGACATACGCTCTGCTCTGTCAAGAGTTCCTATGCCGAAAAGGTCATTAAGTCTGTGAATCTGGACGGACGGGAGGGGTTGCGTCCTTCCGATGGTTAAGAAGGCGATTTGTTGGCTTCCAATCCTAATGCTGGCTTCCTGATTTCTTGATAAGAATGTGGCATGCATCATTATTTGTAGTCGGAGCGGCTAGACTCATTTGCGGCGAGCGCAAAGTGTGCTCGCGCAAAAAGGAGAATAGCGTAAATGAGTTACGGCAATTATGGAGGCGGCAGCCGCAGATCCGACTCAGGCCCCAGAGAGATGCACAAGATAAAGTGCGCTGACTGTGGAGCTGAGTCAGAGGTACCCTTCAAGCCAACAGAGGGTAGACCAGTCTACTGCCAAACCTGCTTCCAGAAGCACAGACCCCCACGAAGAGATTCGTTCTGATCGTTCAGTTCATTTTCATGAATTATTCGTTCAATTCGTATTGATTCGTAAACCCCTTCATGATTCTTTTGAACGCCATTTCAGCTGATTCACTCCGATTGAAATAGCTCCTGTTGCTCGAACGAGCGCCCATGCAGATATCGGCCCGGCGGACATTCGAGGCAAGACGTTCCCTGGTTGTCTACCTCCAAAAAAGTCTCCGTTCCTTTCACCGGTTGACTGTTGACCAAGGAGAACCTTATTCTATTCTCAAGTCAGTACGGTTCCTGCGCGGTGTTCCGAAGATGGAAAGACACCGTATGAGATTGTAGTCTACGGGGGGAGTTGAAATGACGAACAGAGTATTCAGGACAGCGATTGCGTTTTTTATTGTTTGTGTGCTCTCGTTCTCGCTCGTTCCGAGCGGCCTGGCTGCGCCCAAGGGAGGCGTGAAGCTGACCGTGGAGGAGATCGCCTTCGCGCAAGCCGTCGGAGTGGGCGAATATGCATACGACATCGACTGGACGTATGCCTACGAGTATGGTGAGTTCGAATTCCCGTTAGGCAGCGGCCTGGAGGCATGGAGAGGTGCTGGAAGTGAGCCCGCTCACGAATATGCAGAATACCTCGCAAATGAGATGACTGATATCGGTCTGCAGGACGTTAGCAAGGAGCTCTTCCCAGTCCATGCCTACAACTATGGGGGTGCATCGGTCCAGATCCTCGAGCCCGATGCCGGACCAGTGTGGCTCGCGGCTGGACACGCTGGATTGCCGGGGACACCGTCTGAAGGAATAACAGCGGAGATCGAATATGTCGGACTTGGCACAAGGTTCGATTACGAGCAGGTTGGAGATGTCACGGGAAAACTGGTCCTCATCGACGTAAGCGAGGAGGAGATGTATTGGCTTCAGTACCCTCTCTACGAGGCTGAACTGCATGGCGCAATAGGTGCAGTCGTCCACTGGATAGAGTATCAGGATGTCGAGGATTCAGTCGTGACCCATGACTCGGAGTCCAGGACGACGATTCCTGCCGTTTGCGTTAGCCACGAGAACGCAGAGAACCTGAAGACCTTGATCCTGGGAAGTGATGCCCCGGTGGAGGTCAAGATCTGGTGCGACGCTTCGATCGACTACGACGGCACGGCCTATAACATCTATGGGTACATACGAGGAACCACGAATCCGGATGAATACGTCATTGTCGGCGACCACTACGACAAGTGGTGGTATGGTGCTAGCGACAATGGAGCAGGTGTTGCACGATTGATGGGAATTGCCAAAGCATTGATCGACTCTGGCTACAGACCCTCGAGGACCATCGTGTTCATCGCCACAGACGCAGAGGAGTTCGGGTGGACAGATACCGAGTTCGACTGGGCGCTTGGCGCATGGTGGGCCATTTTCGTCCAGCATCCTGATTGGGTAGGAAAGACACGCGGATTCTTCCTGCTCGAAGGCGGAGGCGACAACGGAGCTACAAGCGTGTACGCTTCCGGCACTCCAGAGACCGAGTTGTTCAGAAAGTCGTTGCTGAGACTGTTCAACGAGTGGTTCTCGAGTAGGACTCCCTGGTCGTCATACTATAATCCAGCCGTTGAATGGACGGAGAAGTTCTCCTCCACCTGGGCAGATGGATTCAGCTTCAACGCCGCGGGGATCCCTGTTATGGATGTCGGGAGCTGGCGGTCGACCGAATACTCAGGGTATTCCTACCACACTCAGAACGACACGATGGAATGGAACTCCGCAGAGGGTCTGTCAATGAGCATCATTGCGAACGGCATCGCGGTTATTGAGCTCGACAGGGCATTATTTGCGCCCTACAGCTTCCAGAAGCGAGCGGACAACCTCGGGAAGTACCTTAACAAGGACCTGCTGAGGGAGGCTGGCGCGGACACTAGCGGACTCTACAAAGCCCTCGACGAATTCAAGACGGTCGGCGACGAAATTTGGAGCCTGATGAAGGCGACGAAGTCCTCAGACAAAGCTGACGAGGTCAACGCCATCTTGATGCGGGCGGAGGACAAGGTCCTGTCCGACCTCACGAAGGTCGGTGGCTACATTGAAGAGATGTATCCGCACCAGCACTATTTGGACGACTCCTGGTTTCTCAGGGAGGGCATCGAATCCCTCGAGGACGGGAACATCGACCGTGCTGTGATGTGGTTGTCCTGGGTCTATGGTATGTACACGGGCAGATGGGTCAGCTACGAGAACTACGAGTACATGCAGCTTGACCGGTGGAACGAGGACAACTTCAACCAGTTCTGGGGACGAGGACGTACGGCAACGATAGTCGACATCTGGCACGAGTACGATTCCCTGTGGACGAAGAAGAGCGCCGGCCTAGACGACTACTCCGAGGAGATCAGATCCCTCTGGGAGAAGTATGATGTCGTGGTGGACAACCTGCAGGCATCTCTAGACTACACGACGCAGACCCTAATCGATTCCACGACCATGCTGGAGCAGGCCAGGACTTTGCTCAAGTAGTCACTTGCTGCCAGGACTTCAAACCCCTTTACCATCCCATTTTTTCGATTTCTGAGCCAATCAAGTTTGACTTGATTGGAATCTGTAACGATTGCTGAGTCCAAGACTAGAGTGGATTTGAAACATGACCGAGCCAGCCATTCATTTTCTGATTTCAACAAGAACGAAAGACACATTACTAAGACCTGCGTCTCTTCCCCACCACTTCTTGTGGGGATCTATGTCCTCTGGTTGGCGTGCCGGTTGCCACTGGTTTACAATACTGGGCTCTCGCCCGTCCAGCTCTAACCTATGCCCTGGTCAGGACTTACCATGATATCGTGTAGCATCGTCACATGGTTGTACGACGAAGTAGATGGAGCGTATTGCACTGGACCAATACGTGATACTTCTCTGTCTCCTACGCGGTGGAGATCCTTTGCGCACTTGTTCTTGTGAAAGGGGTGAAAGAATATGGAAAAAGAGTTCAGCGTGAAACTAGCGAACAGATCTGGAGAGCTGGCGCGGGTGACAGAGGTCCTGCAGAAGGATGGCGTAAACATACGTTCAATCTCGACAGAGCCTCATGCCGAGGTCGTAAGACTGGTAACGTCCGACCCTGAGAAAACCCGCCAGAGCCTCAAGCAATCCAACATGCAGTTTTCTGAGAGGAACCTGCTGGTGGCCAAGCTCCAGGACAAGCCCGGAGAGCTCGCTCGAATCTCGAGTGCGCTCGCCAAGGAAGGCATCAACATCGATGCCGCGTACATGCTCGACAAGGACTCGACGCATGTGCATGTGGCGCTAGCCGTCAGCGACGAGAACAAAGCACAGAACATCCTGAAGCTTTGATCCTGACTGATAACCAGTCGACAAAACCCTTTCCCTTCAGTCTTTTCTATCGATGAGTCGTGTCCCAACTCGAGAGCCTAGCTCTTTTTCAACCGGAGGATTATTGCATCGAGCTAAACTTGATTCTCCGAAAAGCATGACTTTAGTCGCGGAACAAGGGCGCGCTTATTAAGTACCTATTCAAATACCGTCAGGCCGGAGTAGGTCTTATGGCCGTGATAAAGATAGAGAACGTTGTCGCCTCGACATCTCTCGGGGCGGAGCTAGATCTTCAGAAGATTGTGCTTGCACTCGAAGGTGCGGAATACGACCCAGAGCAGTTCCCGGGACTGATTTACCGACTCAAGGAACCTAAGACGGCGACTCTTCTTTTCAGAAGTGGAAAAGCTGTATGCACAGGCGGCAAGAGCCTTGAACAGGTGAAGACCGCAATCAGCAAGGTGGTCAAGCAAATCGAGGCTGCTGGCATTGTGATCAAGACCACGCCGAAGATAGAGGTCCAGAACATAGTTGCCTCAAGCGACCTCGGGTCGAAAATCAATCTCAATTCGATAGCCATCAGTATCGGTCTCGAGAAGGTCGAATACGAACCTGAGCAATTCCCTGGACTCGTGTACCGTCTTGACGTTCCGAAGGTGGTCGTGCTTCTTTTCGGCAGCGGAAAGCTGGTGTGCACTGGCGCTCGAAAGCCGGAGGATGTCGAGATCGCCGTCGAGAAGATCACACAAGAGCTAAGGGCCGCCGGCCTGCTTCCATAGACTGAGAATGCAGGCCCGTACAAGCCTCCATTCCGGACTGCATCCAGAAAGGAATATAGGCTCATCTAACCATATACGAGCGAGAAGTGGTTCGCGCAGAGCCTGTTCCCGGAGAATGAGAATCGTCTTGCGCGAACGGTCTGGGTCGGTATGAGATTTGCCTCTGGATGAGAAACTCCCTGAAGTTGTGGATCCTAGAGATGTAGCGTTCAAGATGAAGACAGAGTATTCTCGTGGCGTCAAGGATCATATTGAGAAGACACTAGAGGCCATGACCGACCTATGCAGGAAGTTTGAGCAGTCTCACGTTGATCTTGGTGTCATCCTCAAGGAAACCGTGGAACTTGTCTCGAAACGTTTTGGGATTTCTTCCGTTGCGATTGCCGTTAGGAATCCCGTTGACAAGCTCTTCAGATACGAGGCTGTAGCCGGTGTTGGAGAAGAGGTCGTGGGGGAGTTCAAGAAACTGGTCTACACAGAAGAGCAGGTCACGGACGAAAGCACGTACAAGAGCTACGCTATTAGCGATCTGACGAGGCTCTATCTTGACGAGGACCATCCATACGCTGCAGGTGAGAAGTTCTCCTACAGCAGGCCTGGATTGCTCGACATGAAAAGGAGGTCACTCACAGACAGCCTCGAGGCCGACTATATCGACGTCTTCTTTCGGGGAGGGGATGGAAGGCTCCTGGGCTGGATCGAGTTGTCTGGGACCAGAATGAGAAAGCTTCCGGACGTCGCAACGATAAGATGGGTAGAACTCCTATCATGCTATCTCAGCGTGGCGCTTCGGCTCAGGAGGCTGGAGGGATCTGCATAAGAGTACTCCTCACTGAGTCATACCTGATCAGCCGATAGGATGTGTCGGGGCCTGTGGGGCGACGAGGTTCTGAATCGAGTCTAGCCCGGCAATCCTTTTTCAATGGGAACAAGAAGCACTCAGCCGAACCAGAGTGTCCAGTACATTTCAGTGCCAGCAAAGGTCTCGGATTGCGGAACCGTGCGCAAGAGGTCTCACTGAAAGGGCTTCCTTTCACCGCCCCCCGCGTCTAGCCAGGGCGACGCCCATCACGGATGCGAACAATTCGAGGCACTTGATCGTCTCTGTATCGGGGAATCTGCCGTTCTCCATACCGGAAATCTCTATCCATCCGAGGAGGTCGTCGCCCTTCCCGAAGATGCAGATGTCGAGGTAATCCCCCTCGATAGTGTCGTCGAGGGATTTGCGTTTCGACTGCAGCATGAGCTCACGTTCGTAGGTGGCCTCCTCTCCATTTGCGTACGGATTGTCCTCCGCGAGCAGAAGGCGCGTGAACCTGCTTATCTGCATGGATTTGTAGACATCCTGGCTGTAGAAGTCTTCGTGCTTGTAGGACAGTCCCTTGTGAGCCTCCCACTCGGAGTCGGATAGACCAGACATGACCTCGTATCTATAGAGTCCGTCCGAAGAGGACCTCAAACCTATGGTGATCTCTTTGATTGCCAGCTTCGTGTTAATGGTGTCCGCAGCTTCTTGCAGGAACATGTGCATGTCTATGTCCGGGTCTGCGAGCTTGGTTATCAGCGCGTGGACGCAGTCCGTGCGCTCGTTGGCCGGGTTGCTGCACGCGTATTGATATGCAAGCCACAAGCGTTTCTTGATTATCTCCGGGTTGACTGCAACTTCTGACCCCATAGATCATACCTTTTTCGGCTCGGGACGAGGGACTCCTGGACCGTGGGATGTCCAATGCATTCAGCTGTATATTGCCTTTCTGGGAATAGAAGGGCGCCCCATAGGAAGAAGGAGA
>JAHIZT010000019.1 GCA_018814355.1 Candidatus Thermoplasmatota archaeon
CCTGGGGCGAACCATCTCCGAAATCCCATGTAACGCTGATGACGTCGCCATCTTCGTCGTACGCCTGGAGGCTGTAGTTCACGACGACGTACTTTTCGCCAGATTCAATGATTGGGGATGGAGGATCAACGCCAATCATAGACGACGCGATCGGTATTCGATTTGCAGTCACATCAACACTGATGTCCTGAGACACATTGTGAGGCCACACCTGGTTCGGAGGGAGCGCATCGCTGATGTTCAAGGTGATTCTGTGGGTGCCCTCCGTTCCGAATACATGCGTGATGTTGTTCCATACCACTTCGCCAGGAGCGGAGGCTGGTGTATGGAACACGGCGACCCGATATGTCTGAATCGAATCGTTGAACTGGAACATCCATGTGAGCGGTTCGCCCTCGGGATCGCTCGCAGCGGCGATGACCGTGACGACCTCGTCTGGATCGACAGCTGGATCGGAGACGCTCAGGTTCACCACACCCGGGCTTCCATTCGGTGGAAGTTTCACTTTCACAAGAGTGGGCGCGGTCACTGGTGCGCTGTCTCCATCGTCAAGCGTCAGGTTCATTGTGTACGTGACATTGTAGTTGCCCCGTCCCTGCTCAGGAACTGGATTGTAGATATGCGATTCAGTGATGACAATGAAGGGGTTTGCAGGATCAGTCGTATTCGTCGTAATCGTCCCATCCCCCCATTCCCACGTGACATTCAGCGCATCGCCGTCCGCATCGAAAACTGCAGCTGTGAAGTTGATTGGGACTCCCGACTCTCCCAGGGTGGGGTCGCGGGGTTCAGAAGGGAACTGGGGAGGAGTGAGTCCCATCGGAGAAGCTGTCAGTTCCCGTCGCTCGATTCGCTTCAGAGACCAAAGATTGGCGGTAGGTGCGAACAGAAACAAATACGGGGCAGATAGAAGGAAACAGACGAGAACAGCGCACAAAGCAATGCGAATGAACCGACGTCCGGGACTTCTTTCTGCAGGTAGCGCTCGAACTGCAGTGTCGGTCCTATCCGATGAAGAAGTGACCAGAAACCCAATCATCGCTGAAAGACGTAACAGCATTGCGACCGCGGCGGACAGCAGTCTTCTCCCTTCGAATCTTGACTCTGGCATCATCGCTCGCCTTCCTCCTCCGACCTCACTCGTGGCTACAATCGGCATCAGACTACGTTATACATGGATTTTGTCATCTCGTCCGTTAGCGGGACAGAGCTGAAATACCTCCACAAGACCATATGAAAGGAGAATGGAGGGGGTTAGGTCCTAGTTCAATCCCTGCTGATCGATGAGCTGTTCTGACTTGCCAGCCATCAACCCGACTGAGTCTGAACGGTTTCTAGATTGAGAAGATTTGAAAGGGTTTGTGGGGAGACGGTGGTGCACTTCAACTGCTGGCCGAGTGTTGCCCATACTTGGAACCGCAACAAACAACTCTATTCTTTCGGCGCGCCGCAGTTCGGACACGAGTGCATGAACATCGGGTACTGCACGTTGCAGTTCTTGCACCTGACCATCTGGGTCTGGTGCGCGTGGTGCTGCTGGCCTGCCTGCGATGCCTGCTGTACCGGCGCCGGTGGCTGGACAGGCGCAGGCGGCGGGATGTACGGCGCAGGTTGCTGAACCTGGACAGTCCCTGCCGCATATGGCTGGTACCCGGCAGGCGCCTGGGCCGCAAGCGAGTCACCAAGCTTAGCGTATGTCAGTATCATGAACAGAGCGGGCAATACGAACCCGACCAGCCCGAATATGATCCATACGATGCTGTCGTTCTTAGCGTCGTGGAACCTGCCCTGGTCAATCGCGTCGATGACGGTCCTCTTGAGGAACACGGCTGCGAGAAAGCAAATCAGCATGGCGAATACGCCGAAAACGCCCACCAGAAGCGTCCCCCTGCCTGCACCAGTGTCTGCCGCATAGAGAACGATTGATGCTATCGCTATAACGAACCATATGAAGGCCATCAGGAAGAACATGATCTGCGCCCACCAGGCGAACTTCCTGCCCTCAGCGACCTCTCTCGGGAGCCATGGCGGTGTGCCCCCGTGAGCTATGATTGTGCCCATAGGACTGTTCATTTTCGAATGCCTCCTCTGATTCATCCCTTCTATAGCCGGACGTACCCGACTCGTTCAATAATCGTGATGGCCGTATATAGGCTTATCTGGTGTTGGCCAGAGGAGTCGGCCGTGGTCAACGTTCACCATGTCGCGGGATGGCTCAGGACAACGCGCTTGCCAATCGCTCCACCTCATCGATGGCGTCAAGGACCATCCTCGGAGACACGGCAAAGGGCATGCTGGCCATCGAATCATTCGGGTCGCATGCCTTCTCAGCAGCCTCAGGGAGGCGGCTCCTGTCGAGCCTGCCTAGGTCCTGTAGCCGGATGGGCAGTCCGACGGACTTGCACCAGCGCATGACCCGCTCGATCTCTCCCATCGGTCTCTTCTCCAGAACCATCTGCACCAGCGTGCCGAAGGCGACTATCTCCCCGTGCTTCCTTGCGATTCCTGAAACGATCGTGAGACCGTTGTGGACCGCATGAGCTGCGGCACAACCGCCGCCTCCGAACCCGAACCCGCTCTGGAGCTTGATCGCCTCGACGACGGCCTCAACGGATTCTGTGATCTTCCCGGACTCAACGTCCTTCTTGGCCTGAAGACCGTGCGTCATGAGGGTCTGGAAGCAACGCAGGTTGACCTCGAGTGCGGCTGAGGTCGCGAGCTCGTTCGCGCGCTTCGCCCTCTGGGTGGCTGCGTATGCAGGCTTCTCGAAGGCGCATGCAAGGGCGTCGCCCATGCCCTGGACAAGGAACTGCGGGGGTGCTCTAGCGACCACCTCGGTGTCCACCAGGACGAGCACAGGCGGCCTGCTCAGATAGAGGTCCTCGAGGAACTTGTGGTCTTCGGTGAATATGACCGCGTCGGCCATGCCATCCGCGTTGGTGGCGCACTGGCTCGGCACCGAGATGGATGGGACATGAAGTTTCTCGGCCACGGCTTTCCCGGTGTCAACGGCCTTTCCGCCTCCGCAACCGATGACGACGTCGACATCGAGTTCCTCGGCCCTTGTAGAAATCGCGTTTATCTTGGCGTGTGTGCACTCGACGACGCTGTCATCAAAACCTACGAGGGGGATCCCAGCCGTCAGAAGGCTCGCCTGTACCCTGGCCTTGACCTTCGAGAAGCTCGTCTTGCCACTGACCACGAATGGCCTCTCCCCGAACTGCTTGACATGGGCACCTAGCTGGCCAAGCACGCCCTCTCCCTGAACGTACTTTGCAGGAAGGATCATCTTCCGGACACCGCTCTCTGGCATGTGAGAACCTCTCAGAAACCGCTTCGACTATTCACACATCCATCGCGTATCTGCATTTCAAGGTTGTGCAGAGCCTGCCTAACTCAGTCTGGGCTAAACTATATGTCGGACATCTGCAAAGGAATAAGTAGCTTCAGATTATAATGCCGCTCAGAAAAAAGCGATATGAACTAATCGTTCAGCGCGAAGCTGGACTGTGAATCAGATGAAGTACGAAGACTACAAGAACATTTATTCTCAGCTGAAGACACCGAGTGACATTGACTATCTCGCGCAGAAGTTGGGAGTCGACCGGGAGCTTCTCCTGGTCATGTACACGCAGAGAACCGTCCGGGACGCGACTAGGAGATTCTACATTGTCAAGAAAGACATGAAGAAGATCGCGAGGGAATGGCACAAGGGCACGTCGATGGCCAAGATCGCGAGGATTATCAACTTCCCTCCGGTCCTGCTTGGGCTCATGCTGGCCTCCGAGATCAACCTGCCGAGGAAGCAGTTCTGGAAGTACATCCGAGAACCGGGATGCTGCCACGACAAGCGCCTGAAAAAGGAGCTGATGCAGATAGCGGAAGAGGACATGATCTACTCACCCAGAGGCGCACAGATACAAACCGATAGGGGCGTCTGGGGAGAGAAGAAGCTCCAGAATTGGCTGGACAAGAGGGAGCTGAAATACAGGACCGAGGTGGAGCTGAGGGCGACCCACACTAAGACTCCCGACTGCCTGCTTGACAAGCCGATCCAGATAGACGGCATGAAGATCCACTGGATCGAGTCCAAGGCGTCTTTCGGGGACGACATCGAGCTCAGGAAGAACGTCCGCAGACAGCTCAAACCGTACACCGACTTGTTCGGCACGGGAGCGGTCGTCTACTGGTTCGGTTTTGTCGAGGGCATCGAGCCTCCGGAGGGGGTCATGCTGCTTCCAGGCACTTTCTTCGACGACTGCAAGCGCGACCACGTGCCAAGCAAACATTATTAAGTGTTGACCATAATAAATGACCGTATGGTCCTTGGCCCGGTCAAGTACACCTCAGCTGGCGATCTGGAGAAATACAGCTACTGCCCGCTGAGCTGGTTGCTGAGCGTTCAGTCTGACAGGGACACCGAGGAGACGAGGTCGGGCATAGAAGGCCATGAGAAGATCGGCAGGTCCCTCTGGAAGATAGACGCGACAGAGAAGACCGTGCGCGAGGCTGAGAAGCTCGTGTTCTGGTGGGCGATTGTCGCGACCGTCATTGCGATCATGGGCCTCGAGCTACTGCCGTTCGAGAACTCCGTCACGATGAGCCAGGTTCTCGGAGTTGTGGCACTCATATGGATCCTCGCAGCCCTGTTCTTCTTGTACAAAGCATCAAGGTCGTCCATGGACAGCAACATAGTGGAATACGAGAAGATCATCCTCGCATTTGCCATCGTGGCAGTCCTCGTGGCCGTCAATGCCGTTGCATTCCTCTTCGCCGACATCAAGCTCGCGGAAGCCCTTGAGATGATCGCCATCATCTGGCTGGTGGGCGCCTCATTCTACCTCTACAGGTCGCTGAGATCGACCGAGATCGTCGAGGCCATGAGGAAGGAGTTCAGGGTCAGCGGCAAGATAGAGTACATAGACATGGACCAATCAAAGACATTCAGGTCGGAGAAATACGGCCTCTCAGGAAGGCCGGATTATGTCATCAGGATGAAGGAAGACCTCATACCGGTCGAGGAGAAGACAGGTCGCACTCCGAGGGGGCCTCTCTTCTCACACATACTCCAGGTCGCGGCCTATTGTCTTCTGATTGAGGAGACGACCGGCAAAGCTCCGCCCTATGGCCTGCTCAAGTATCCGGAGCACGAGCACGAGATAGAGTACAACGAGGATCTGAAGAAGGTCCTGCTGCAGAAGCTCGACGAGATGCGGACCATCCTGGAAACGAAAGAGGCTCACAGGAACCACGACAGACCGGGCAAGTGCATCTCGTGCTCCAGAAGGCACATATGCCCTGAGAGGCTGGCCTAACGATCATAACTCACTCGACCGTCACTGTCTTCGCTATGTTCCTGGGCTTGTCGATCGGACATCCTCTGGCCTTCGCGATGTAGTAGGCCCACAGCTGGAGCACCACTATCACCGGCACGGGAGAGAGCACTGGCGGTATCTCCCTGATCCAGATCACATCATCAGCATACCGCGCCAGTTCGGTGTCACCCTCGTACCCTATCGCGATGACCGGACTACTGCGCGCGGACACTTCACTGATGTTCCCAAGCATCTTATCGTATGTGTGGTCCTTGATGGCTATCGCGACGACGGGAGAATCCTTCGACAAGAGTGCCAAGGGGCCGTGCTTCATCTCGCCTGCAGGGAAACCCTCACCGTGTACGTATGATATCTCTTTGGTCTTCAAAGCGCCCTCGAGCGCGACTGGATAGTTGATGCTCCTGCCTATGAAGAACATGTCCCTCGCGCCGGCGTACTTGTTCGCCAAAGCCTCGATCAGCATCGCCTGATTGAGGACGTCCTGGACCGCCCTCGGCAGGTTCCTGAGCGAGCCTATCATCGACCTCCTAGCCTGTGCGGCAAGAGATTTGTTCTGAACTCCGAGCTCCATGGCCAGGAGATACAAGGCGATCAGCTGCGTCACAAAAGTCTTGGTCGCAGCGACACCGATCTCGGGCCCAGCTCTGGTGTATATCACGTGGTCGACCTCCCTGGTGATAGCCGAATCGACAACATTGGCGATGGCCAGCGTTTTGTTTCCTCGCTTCCTCGCCTCTCTGGCCGCCCCAAGAGTGTCCGCGGTCTCCCCGCTCTGAGTTATCAGGACTACAAGGGGGCTCTCCCTCGACACCGAGGAATACCTGTACTCGGAGGATATCTGGACCGTCGTCGGTATCTTGGCCAGTTCCTCGATGATGTACTTCCCCACAAGGCCTGCATGATATGATGTGCCGCAAGCAACGATCTTCACGCTGGAGAAGTGGTTCCCCTGAAAGAACGACTCCATCTCTATCGTTTCGATCCTCCCAAGGAGCGAGTCGTGGATGGCATCGGGCTGCTCGAATATCTCCTTCAGCATGAAATGCGGGTACCCGCTCTTCTCCGCGTCCTCGAGGTTCCAAGTTATCTTCTGCGGCTCGCGCTCCACCTTGTTGCCTTTGGAATCCCTGATCGCGACCGAGTCCTTCGTGACCCGGACTACATCTCCATCCAGGAGGTATATCATCCGGTTGGTATACTTCAGCAACGCAGTGACATCGCTTGCTAGGAAGTTCTCCCCGTCCCCGATGCCGACGACAAGCGGGCTCTCGCGCCTCGTGGCGACAATTCCGTCATGGCCTTCGCAAACGACCGCGAAAGCGTATGTCCCCTCGATCTTCTCCAAGGCTTGGAACACGGCGTTCACGAGGTCGTCCTTCAGCTCAGATTCCACCAGATGCGCAAAGACCTCGCTATCCGTATCGGAGGAGAATATGTGGCCTGCCTTGACGAGGAGGTCACGCACGTCCATGAAGTTGCTGATGATCCCATTGTGGACGACCGCCAGTTTCTTGGAGCAGTCCGCCAACGGATGGGCGTTCTCGGTCGTCGGCTTCCCCTGAGTAGCCCATCGAGTGTGCGCGATCCCCAGCGTACCCTTCATCACTGGCATCCGAGACTCGAGCTCCGCGATCTCGCCCTTCGACTTGAATATCCCCAGTGTCTCGTCAACTATCGCGATCCCAGAGGAATCGTATCCCCTGTACTCCAGTCGCTTCAGACAGTCGATGAGTATGGGCTGGGCGTCCCGCCCGCCCGCATAACCAACGATCCCGCACATCCGGAATACACCCTAAGTGACTAGAGCCCTGTTCGGCAGATTGCGGATGATCCTAGCCCCGCTCGATACCTTGCATCCAGCACCAACGATCGTCCCGGGCTCGATGGCCACCCCCGTCCCGAAGTTCGTGTCTTCGCCCACGATAGACCCGATGTGAGGCACCTTGTAGAACTCGTCCGCGATGTTCACATACGCCTCAGCGCCTGGAGCCATCATGTGGGACCGAGACTTCACACCGTATCCGAGAACGCAGTGTGACAGGTAGGAATGGGCCCCGATGTTGCAGTTGCTCATCAGGATGCTGTTCTTCACCATCGTGAAGGGCTCGATGGTGACGCTGTTGCCGATGCTCGTGGACGGGAAGATCGTCACATTGGGCCCTATCTCGCAGCCATCTCCGATGAGCACTGGACCGTAGATGGTGGTCCCCGCGTGGATGATGGTCTCCTCGCCTATCCCGATAGGCCCGGACATGACCACCTGGGGCTCTATCTTTCCGGCGGTCCTCACGGACAGGTTCTCGAGCGCCGCGGCGTTGAGCTCGAGAAGGTCCCACGGATAGACCGCGTCGATCCACAACCCGTCTGAGAACACGGGCGTCACCGGCTGCAGACCGAGGCTGGCCTGAACCGCGTTGCTGAGCCCGTACTCTCCATAAGCGATGCACTGCTCGATGAACTGGAAGATCTTGTCACTGAGGGAGTACATGCCCGTCAAGATGATGTTGGAGATCATCTCCTGGGGCTTCTCGAACACTCCTTTGATGGCGCCCTTCTCAAGGGTGACCACGCCGTACTTGGAAGGGTTCTCGCTCTCCACGACGAGAGCGCTCGGCCCGGTCCCCGCTCTTAAGAGGTCTCCTACAGCGCGCCTGTCTATGACGTTGTCCCCAGGGAGCACCAAGAACTCCCCGGACAGACGGTCCTTGGCACAGAGCAGCGCGTGCCCGTTCCCGAGCTGCTTCTCCTGGACGACATACTCCATCTTCGCCCCGAACTTCTTGCCGTCCTCGAAGTGGGACATGATGCGCTCCTTGCGGTATCCAACGACCATGACGATGTCCCGTACGTCGTTCTTGACGAGAGAATCGATGACGTATTCGAGTATCGGGCTGTTCGCGATCGGGATCATCACTTTCGGCTCGGAGACGGTCAAGGGCCGGAGCCGCATGCCCTCTCCCGCAGCCAGAACAACTGCCTTCATCAGAAACCCACCGGTGGAGAAGCTACATGATTGCGGCCATTTAAGCGTTTCTTAGGCCAGGCCAGCAATCACTCCTCCCCTTCGCCCTCCTCATTGATCGTGCCGTACATCTTCCTGTTCTTGGCATCGACCCTGGACTGCGTGGCCTCCACGAAGACGTCGCACTCGCACCTGATGCGAGTCATGACGTCCTTCCGGACACAGTAACCGAACCCTGGTCCCGAGCCCTCCTCCGGCCGGGGATCCCAATGGAGACAGACGGGGCATAGACGACGCTGCTTGTTTGTGTTGTCGCACGATGGATGAGAAGTCACGGGCCTCGTATGTGTCATCCCGCATATATCACGATTTCTGTTGCTGCGCCCAGCACTATGTCATCGGCGGACTAGCGTCTGCGACCTGCCTACTGAGCTGAGCCTCCGACCGATACGCATTACGCATGACGTCTAGAGACTTCATCTGAGAATTCGCAAGAAACGCGGTCAACCAGACTTGTCACGGGTCATAGGTCAGCGTACCGCTCCCAGGAATCAGGATCCAGTATGCATGTCCGGGCTCAATCAAAAAGTCGTTTATGTTCGGTATCACGGGGAGCCAGCTCGTATACGACTTCGTGACTGGGTTGTATTTTGCCACCGTCGTAATGGTCACGTTACATAACCCGGGGATGTCGTGCGCATGCCACGTCTTGAGCCCCAAGAAGCCTATGAGCGCCCAGCCACCGCCATACGGGACGATGACAATGATAGACTGCGTGGTGTTCGGGACGTATCCGTAGAGAGTGAGCATCCTCGTCCCACTTGGCACGTTGATCCAGAAGCCAGTGCCGGGAGCGATGGCGAAGTCGTTCACCGGAAAGCCGACGATGTGACTCTTATACGTTCGTGTCGTCGAGTTGTATAGGGACACGGTATCACCAGCGTTCAGGCCGAGCGTGCTCGCATTGTAGCCGTAGCCGACAAGAGGTATCGATGCCAAGTTCCAGCCCGTCACGAGATTCAGAGTGAAAGCGTTGGAAGCGTCCCACACGATGAAGCTCAACGCATCCGATACCGTCTCTACCCATCCATCGAAGGCATACAGGCAAGCAGCCTTTAGTCCGGGCACGCTGTAGGTGTGGTTCGCAGATACCATCGTATTGGGTGCAGTCTGCATCACCGTCGCCTCGGTACCGTCACCGAAGTCGAACCTCATGCTACATATGTCGCCGTCCGCGTCGACAGCAGTGCCAGTGAACATCACTTCCTGACCAGTCACCGGGCTCGAGATGTTCATACCGAACTGCACTATGACCGGTCGGCTAGGCGGTTTCTGCTCGACAATGACCCAACCCCAGTCTGACACATTGTGGCCGGGTAGGCCTGTCTGGTCGTCAGCGAAGACTGTCAGAGTGTACACTTTGAAGAGATAGTATGTGTGAGCCGCGAACTTGGTGCTCGTAACGTCACGCGGGCTGCCATCGCCCCAGTCCCATATGTACTGGACAATGTCCTCCGCATCCGGGTCCCACGATGTGATAGTGAAGTTGTGCGACGTAATCCTGGCAACGAAGGCATCAGGCACTTCTATAGTAGGCGGTGTGTTCTCGGTGGCAGGGATTTCTAGGGTGAACGACACGGACCGCGGTTCCGCGCCAATCAAAGGCATTTCCACAAGCAATATCGAGGTCACGAGCAAAGCCACCAACGCGTGTCTGGTCGTGACCGAACCTCGAATCGATGACATTCCCTCTACACCCTTGAAGAAACAAAGCGACGCTTCGCTATAGAAAGTCCTTCCAAGGGCAACCAGCAAGACCGGAGACCGGAACATCACGCCCAACCGCAGGAGAGACTCGGGAAACATGGGCAACCGGACCGTCCGAGAAGACACCCCGGCACACAGTTCGCACACAATATCAGGGATATGGGAATAGGCGGTCCCGAGAGGATTCGAACGGCGAGAGAAGTTGCTCTCATGTGACAAGAAGAACGCGAAAGGGCTAGGGAACGGACGGGAATATCTCGCTTCGAGGCCAGCAATTGATTTGGGGCCAAGACCCGGCATAAGTTGCGATTTCTGTTGGTAGGAGCAGGAGGATCCACCAAACGACACGTCTGGACGTATACTAACTGCAGTACTGGCTGCTATCTGGCTACTCAGACATCGAGCGTCTGGATACCATGAATGAGAGAGGTACCAGAGGAGCGTACAGGAAGGAGGACCGAGTGTCTCTGCCACCCGGGTTGCAGAAGGAGCTGGTCGAGAAAGCAGCAGCGAGATATGGCAATTGCCAAGAGCTGGCAAAACGCCTAGACATACCTAAGTCGTCAGTCCACTACTACCTGGTGGGCAGACTCACGATGCCTGTTTCGGTTCTTGAGAAAATGCTAGCTATCGCAGATGACAAAGGTCTCGAGGAACAAATAGGGGAACACGGAACGACGAAAGACAGGCTTTGGGCTATTGAGCACGCTAAGAGCGTATTCATCGACATGTGCAAGGAGAGGGTGCGTTTGCCTTCTAGAGAGGATCTGCGTCTCAATGACGACCTAAGGAGACGAACAGCTGCGCTAGTCTCATACGTCCTTGCAGAAGGATCGGTATGGATTCTGAAGGAGAAATGGGGTGAACATGCGGTCAACATAACGTTCGCCGAACATGAGACTGACCTCTACAGACATTTCAGATCTCTCTGTCGCGAGGTGTTCCGCTATGATATCGGACCGGCGCAGAGACCTGGCAACAACGCGAGGGCAATCCGGGGCTTCATCTATTCACGATACGTGGCAGAAACGCTCGTTAACCTCGGCGTGCCCGTTGGAGACAAAGCGAGCGTGGAATCGCATATGCCCGATTGGGTCATGGAATCCACGGATCGAGCCACTTGGGTTGCAGCACTCCAACCGATATGCGACGGGGAGGGATGCGTAAGCATATCCTCAAAGCAAGGATTGCATGGGTTCTCGATAGCTCAGTCGAGGCACTCAGACCTTGACCTCTGGGTGCTCCCGCGCCAAGTAGAGTCGAAAATGACCGCGAAAACACTGTCACTAGGAGTGTTACAGAACCGGCAGATCTTTGGGATTCCAGCCCTCGACTACTGCCGTTTGACAGCTCGCTCCGGGCTACTCGATGACTCAGCAGTCCTTCTCAGAAGGCTGGGATTACATCCGAGAGTCGGACTCAGGTCGCTATATCTAAAAGACGACGGGTTCTGGAGCTGCAACTGGGGAATTTCGTTTCCGAAAGCCGATATCCGCAGCATCTTGGAAGAGCGCCTTGTGACGCAAGATCTCAAGAGATATGGACTGACACTGTTCACGTACTGAGCGCAATAGATGCAAACATTTATATATAAAGAGCGAAATCGTAGCGGGGGCTAGATTTGAACTAGCGATCTTCAGGTTATGAGCCTGATGGGATTTCCAAGCTACCCCACCCCGCTGTCTCCGACAAATGTTGACGGTGTAGTTAAAAGTATCCGTGCGACGGAGCCGCAAGAAACTCAGAAGAACTTTCTCAACCTCAGAAGGTCCTCGATGGAACCCTTGACCTGGAGTCTCCTGGTGGCGTAGGCTTTCATGACTCGGAGTTCCCCGCTCCTGAGCTGATGCAGCGTCTCGCTGCTTGCGATTATGCGGATGTCAGGGTTCTGCGTCGCGCCTTTGTTCAGTTCTCCGACGCGGGCGTTCTCGAGCGTGAAGTGATACTGTCCGCCGTCTGTGATCTCCACCTGGATGATCTTCTTGACACCTTGCAGCTCCGCCTTCAGGTTCGGGTCGCCGTCGGTCTTCTTGTTGAACCTGTCGATAGTCTCTCTGAGCAGCGTCTCTACCATGTGATCACTCGAACGATTCCAGCTTCGGGACTGCGTTCATGGTCATTAGTTTTTTGGCGGGCTCCCAGGACTTGCGTGTATGTGGTGGACAGCAGTCATGGTCAGAGATCCAGTTCCTCACGAAGGTCATGGTGACCTCGTCATGGACGTAGCCAGAACCGATCGGTTGTCCCATCTCAAGCTCAATCTCCCTCATCCGGGAGTCCCTGGTGACCTTCGCGATTATCGAAGCTGCTGACACAACCGGGTAAGTGTCGTCCGCCTTGTGCTCGGAGATTATCTTGGGCCTGCATTTCAGCGATGACTTGACCATGCATGCGAAGTTTTGCTCGTTCACGTCCGCCGCGTCGATGTACGCTATCTCGGGGGAGATCCTGTCTATGAGCTCCGCGAACACCTTTGCCTCGAGCTTGTTCAGCGAGCAGTCCCTATCGTCGATCTCCTGGGCTGGGACCTCCCTTAACTCTATTCGAGCGATCTTCCGTATCTTGGGCTCGAGCTCCTCGCGTCTTTTCGGAGTGAGTCTCTTGGAGTCTTTGACGCCCAGCTTGACGAGCTCGGCATCGGACTCGACAGCTAGGGCGCACACCACGAGCGGTCCCAGGATAGGTCCTCTTCCGGCCTCATCGACGCCGCATATCATCCGTTGCTGGGATGCGCTCCTTCGTAGATAGAGGTTTTGAGCTCTTCCAGCAAATGCTAAATCCTGCGCCAGCCCATATTGGCGTCGATGATAGCTCGGACGCAGCAAGAACTCCTTGGCTACGACCTTGGGACGAACGAGGAGCTGTTGTTCATCGCTGCGGTGGTTTTCCTGATCATCGGCCTCATCCTGGCTTTTGCCGGGCGCAGAATCTGGAAGCATGTGATGTCCCTCATCGGCGCGGTGATCGGCGGCCTGCTGGGGTTCACCATTGGAACTGCAGTTGGCGGACCGTTGATAGGCCTGATCATCGGCATTCTCGGGTCCATGGTCGGGAGCGCTGTGTTCATCTTCCTGGCCAGATTGGGGATTGGCGTTGTCGCGGGACTGCTGAGCTTCATCGTCGTGGCCGCTCTGACCGGGAGCGCGTTGTTGGCCCTGGTCGCGGCCGTGATCGCGTTTGCCCTCACTTTCGCGTACATCGAGGTCGCGATAGGGATCGTCACGGCGGTGGTCGGGGGGTTGCTTGTCGGGATCGGGCTCCTCTGGTTCGACATGTCGATGCTCGTGGTGGTGCTTGCGCTCATGGCTGTGATGGTAGTCGGTGCGGCATTCCAGATGACGGCGTTGAAGGATGAGGTAGACAGGAAACGGCGGGTGCGTGCGGTCGGATATTCTGGCCCCGTTGCGGCCGCAGCCATCGCGCCTCCGGAGCCGCCCCCGGTGCCCGTGAGGACCTGCATGAGATGCGGGGGACAGCTCTCGTACATCCCTGAATACAACCAGTACTACTGCCACAAGTGCCAGCGGTACGAGTGATTATGAAGCTAGGCCGAGCTACTGTCTGGTTAGTAAATCGGGCGCACTTTATTAATGCACCATGCTATCCGCAGCTCGTTGAAGAATACCAAGTCCCTTGATTGTCAGAGCAAGCGTATCGAGAACAGCTTCAGCCTCACCAGGGTCGGGATAACCGGGGTCAGGAAGCCTGTCGTAGTGCATAGAGACCACAGCGACCACCATCTCACAGCCGACATCGATGTCTTCGTCGACCTGCCGTCCACGCAGAGGGGGTCGCACATGTCCCGGAACGTCGAGGTCATCACGGAGATGATCGACGAGAGCGTCAGGGAGAAGGTTTCGAGCCTCGAAGGACTGGCCGCGAGGATATGCAAGGAGCTGCTGGACAGGCACGAGTACGCGAGCTATGCGGAAGTGAGCATGTCTGCTGACTATTTCCTGGAGAGATGGCCGCCTGGAGGGAAGAAGTCGCTGGAGCCGTTCAAGCTCATCGCCAAGTCCACCGCGAGGCGCGGGAACGGCCTCTTGAAGTTGATCGGTGTGCAGGTCCAAGGGATGACGGCGTGCCCGTGCGCCCAAGAGACCGTGAAGCGCATCTTGCTGGCGGAGGTGCCTGGGCTGGAGAAGGTCTCTGCGGACCTGCCGTTCATATCCCACAATCAGAGAAACATCACAACTCTGATGGTCGAAGTCCCGGAGCAAGCAAGGGTCGAGGCCGACGACCTGATAAGGATCGTTGAGGGCGCGCTCAGCAGCCCGACCTACGGGATCCTGAAGAGGAGCGATGAGGCGAACGTGGTGCTCCAGGCACACAGGAACCCCAAGTTCGTAGAGGATGTGGTGAGGGACATACTAGGCAAGCTGCTGGAGGAATATCCGAAACTCGACGACGATGTCCACGTGACGGTCAGGAGCGAGAGCGAGGAATCCATCCACAAGCACAACGCTTTTGCCGAGAGGGTCACTACCATGGGCGAGCTCAGGGGCAAGTAGATGCCGAGACAGGGTTCTGTCAAGGCGCTCGCAGTGGACGTGGATGGCACGCTGACGGACGATTCGCGACGGGTGAACCTCGATGCGGTACGGGCGCTCAGGGAAGTCCAGGATTCCGGGGTTCCTGTCATGCTCGCGAGCGGGAACGTGCTGCCGATAGCATACTCGCTTTCCAATTACCTCGGATTCAATGGTCCGATCGTCGCCGAGAACGGGGGAGTCGTGAGCTACAACCAGCAGACATTGGTCCTTGGAAACCCAGAGAAGCCCCGCAAGGCGTACGAGCACCTGAGGACGAAGATGGATGTGGAGAGGCTCTTCACTGACAAGTGGAGAGAGACCGAGGTCGGATTGAAGAGCGAAGTGAGCCTTGAGGGTGTCCGGGACGTGCTGAAGGACTGGGATGTGGATGTCCAGACCACTGGTTGGGCGGTCCACATAATGGAGAAGGGCATGAACAAATTCGTTGGCGTCAAGAAGGCCTGTGGACTGCTCGGGATCACGCCCAAGGACGTCGCCGCTTTTGGCGATTCGGACAACGACGAGATGATGATCCGCGAATGCGGATGGGGGATTGCCGTCGGGAATGCGTTCGAGGGGACAAAGAAGGCGGCCTCGTTCGTCGCGAACGGATTGAACGGTGCCGGCGTCGTCGAGGGGCTCGTTTGGCTCGGGCTGATCAAGCGCTAGGACGGAAAGGTTTTATCTCGGCCGGGATCGCTTCGCCGTATGCCATGTCGATGATAGGTATCTGCAGCTTGTGCGGCCGGCCGGCTTCTAATACATGCCCGCTCTGCGGCCGGCTCGTGTGCACCCAGGACTCCAACCCCGTCACGAGGGTCTGCAGGGCGTGCGCTGCCAAGGAGATGAAGCCGACCAGGATGACCTAGTCGATCGGATCAGAGGAGTCTCTTGGCGTCTTCCTCTGTGAGTCCAGCAGCTTTCAGAAGATACTTCAGGCCTTTCTTGAGTATCATATCCTTCGTCTTGTCGTCCAGGAACTTCTCCATGACGATCGGAGCTCTCAGAATGTACTCGACACCGAACTCGGAGTAGTAGTATCTAGCGTTGTCCGGATCAAGTTCCGCAGCTTTCAGGTATGCGATCTCGGCATCGTTGAACCTGCCGACCTCTATCAGGTACGCTGCGTACGATGACTGGAAGATGGGGTTCTTCGGGTCAAGCTCGACGGCCTTCTTGTAAAGAGCGATTACTTCCTCTGGGGACATCTTCGGGACGCCAACAGACGCCTCCGCCTTTCCGAAGTATGCTTCAACGCACTCTGGGTCCGCCTTCAACACTTTGTTGTACTTTGAAACGGCGCCTTCGAAGTCACCGTTAGCCATCGCCTCTTGCGCATGCATCAGGTCCTTCTCGATCTCAGCCATGGACTCAACCAACCTCGTGAATGACTCGGGCACATCATCAATGCTCGAAGGGCGTATAAAACGTTTCCTTGAGGGAATCAGGCTATCTTGAGGAACTGAATGTTCACGATGGTCGCAATTGGAACAGGTCCTGATTCAGCCCAAAACCCTTTTATCGCTTGTGCTTGTTCATGAACGAACGAGTCACGCGAGGTTCCGAACATGATGCCCGGCGGAAGAGTGAACCCCAAGCAGATGAAGGCGATGATGAAGCGCATGGGGATCAATCAGGAAGATGTCGACGACGTCGAAGAGGTCGTGATCAAGACCAAGAACAAGGAGATTGTGTTCAAGGACGCTGTGGTCACCTCCGTCACGGTCCAGGGGCAGAAGACTTTCCATATCGTCGGCACACCACAGGAACGCGAACGGAAAAGAGAGGAAGTAGAAGACGAGGGGGGAATACCCCAGTCGGACATCAAGCTCGTCATGGACCAGACTGGATGCACCGCAACTGAGGCGAGGAACGCCCTTGAGGAGACAGCCGGTGCCCCTGCTGAGGCCATCCTGAAGATCATGTCCTCGAAGATGTGAACTCCGTCCAAAGGGACTACGGCGTGGCGTTTATCTAGTGACATAGTCTGCGCTTAGAAGCCGATTCAGAAAGGGAAGACGCTGAATGATAGAAACTGTTGGCCTTGGGAGAACCTTCGACGGCAAAGCGGCCGTCGACGACCTGAACCTGAAGATCGAGCAGGGCGAGGTGTTCGGGCTGCTGGGCCCTAACGGAGCAGGCAAGACCACGACGATGAGGATGCTGGCATGCCTCATCCGACAGACCTCAGGGACGGCCTATGTCAACGGTTTCGAGATCAACAAGGAGAACGACGCGCAGAGGATCCGAGCAATCGTGGGAGTCCTTCCCGAATCACCCGGGCTGTACGAGTCTCTGAGCGCCACCAGGAACCTGGACTTTTTCGCGCAGCTGTACGGGGTCCCAAAGGACCGGCGGGCGCAGCGGATTGAGGAACTCTTGAAGATGCTTGAGCTCTGGGACCGAAGGGACGAGCCCATCGCGACTTACTCCAAGGGCATGAAGCAGAAGATCGCCATCGCTCGCGCCTTCGTACACGACCCTCAGGTGGTCTTCCTGGATGAACCGACTGCTGGCTTGGACCCACAGGCCTCGCTGACCGTGAGAGAGTTCCTGATAGCCCTCAAGAAGGAGGGCAGGACGGTCTTCATCAACAGCCATCACCTTGACGAGGTGGAACGCCTCTGCGACAGGATCGCTGTGATGAACAGGACTGCCTTGGCCGTCGGCTCTCCCAAGGAGCTAGCCCGAAGGTACTGGGGCAGGACGACTGTGATCGAACTGACCAATCATGAACCTTCATTCACCGACATCGTCCGTAGGTTCGATTTCGCCCTGAACGTGAGGACGGACGATGGGAGGATACTTGTCGATCTTGACGACCCAGAGGAGAGAAACCCGGTCATCGTGGAGGCGCTCACGAGAGCAGGAGCCAAGATAGAGTACGTGACCGAGTTGAAACGGTCGCTCGAGGACGTGTACATGAAGCTGATAGGAGGTGGCGTAAGATGAGGCTGGACCGTGCCATCATCGTTGCCAAGAAGGACCTCTCCGAGTTCGCGAAGAACAAATACATCATGATGACGATCGTCATGATGCCCCTGGTCGCCTCCGTGATCCTGCCCATCGTTTACGTGGTCCCGATCAACCAGCTCAGCAGACAGAGCAGCGCCGACCTGAACCTCGACTTTCAGATCACGCTCGAGTTCAACAACGTCACACTGACGGACGCCACCCTGATCGACACTAGGCTCGACCATGTGGTCCTGTCGAACTGCATCGTCCGGAACAGCATCATCGAGAACTCCACGGTCGACAACTCCAATCTCAACCAGAGCAGGATAGCCTACACCACAGTGACGGACAGCATGCTCGAACGATGCGTCCTGGTCAACCTCACGGGCGATGCGGGCAACACGGTGAGGAAGTCGCAGTACATGGGAGGCAACGAGGAGCTGAACAAACTGCAAGCTCTAATGTTCAACGTGCTGCTCATCCTCCTCATAATGACGCCCGTGACGATACCAACCGTGACGGCATCCTACAGCTTCGTCGGTGAGAAGGTCAACAGGAGCCTCGAGCCGCTTCTGGCGACTCCGACGACTGACCTCGAGCTGCTTGCGGGGAAATCAGGCTCGATATTCGCTGTGAGCATGGGTGCCACATGGCTGTCATTCATCGTCGCCGTGGTACTGGTCGATATCCTCACCGAGCCGTTCCTCGGATACTACCCGCTCCCCAACGCGTATTGGTTCGTTGGGATCCTACTCCTCGCGCCAGGCATGTGTCTGATGAGCATCCTGGTGAATGTGATCATATCCTCACGGGTGAACGATGTCCGGGTCTCGCAGCAGATCGGCGGTGTGCTCATCCTTCCCGTGCTCCTCTTCTTCTTCTTCAGCCTAGCAGGCGTCCTCTCGACTGCCCTACTACCGATGCTGGTTTTCTCCCTTATCGTACTGTTTGCGGATTGTCTGATAGTGCTCGTGAGCCTGAGAGTCTTCAACAGAGAGGAGATCCTGGTGAACTGGAAGTAGCAGTCTGGGCACTGCACAAAGCTTAAAGAACATCCCGTCATTCCGAAGATGCTCTCAAGGTGGTCAACATGAAGCTAATTGACATGAAGACGAAGTGCAGGATGTGCGGCAAGGAGCTCATAGCCGATGACAAAGACGAGGACTTCGTCACGTTCTATTGCATGAAGTGCGGGGTGTACACCACGAAGCCCGTAGAGGACTTCAAGGAGGAGCCAAAACCCGTGCCCGCGCCGGATGCGACGGCAGTGGCCAAGCCCGAAGAGAAGAAGGCCTAGACAACATATCCAGACGGCTGAGCCAGCGGTTTCACTGAACCGCCAACGCTTAAATACGGAGTCGGCTTTTGCCTCAGCACGCACCTTTGGAGGCCGCTGTTCCAGAGCTCTGCGGTCACATGCCCCGGTAGTGTAGCGGCCTATCATCCGAGCCTGTCGAGTTCGGGACTCGGGTCCGAATCCCGACCGGGGCGCCATTCTTTATCTTGCTATGCAAGGGGCCGATCGTTCTCAGATTCTTGTCAGACTGAGCAAATAGAAGACATCGGTCTCGTATCGCGAAGCCAATCGGAAAAACGGCTTCGCTGTCCTGAGTACGTGGGCGGGGGTCTTGCGCTCGCTCACCGGAGGGCCGATTGAGGTCTCATGCTTCTGGAAGTCTATCACCACGAGGCGCCCTGAGGGTTTCAGGACCCTGGCACACTCGTCTAGTAGCCTCCCTTGGTCCGCGACCTCGTGATAGACAAAAGCGGCCAATACAAAATCGACACATGAATCAGCTATCGGCAATGCTGTCATCTCGCCCTGAATGAGGCGCACATTCCCAATTCCTAGACCCTTCATGCGGGAAGCGAGGACGCTCAACATCCTAGGCTCAATGTCAACGGAGATGACCTCGGATACTAGCTCGGCCATCGGAAATGTGAAGTAGCCGATTCCAGCGCCCAAGTCAACGGCGAGGTCTCGTTTCGACAAACCCAACCTAGGCATGATGTCTTCCTTTGGGATCGCCTCGCGCCTCTCGGGACCTTCGAGCCGCTCCACGAAGTCACCCGAGGCACTGAACCCGCGGACGGTTTCGCGTCGCTCTGCCCGGGATCCTCTTCTTGTCGCCATTCTCCGCCTCGTATCCGAAGCTCTCGATTGGTATTGGCTGCGGATAGCATTTGCCCCTTTCAGTGCTGGAACGTGGAGGACAAATGTGTGCATCTGCCTTCAATGGAAGAGCTGGTTGTCGATGGTTCTGGGTAGCCGTGACACGGAGACCCATGTTTCCTATGGACAAGGTATATCTATACAGTAAGCAGATAACGGTACTCCTCTTCCGGGGAGAGCATGGCCAACAGAAACGAGATAGAGACCCTCATCTTCTATGTTCTCGGCGATACTAACAGGCAACTCTTTGTCAAGTCCGGATTCGAAGGTGTTCCGGAAGACAAGCGGGTTTCTGCGCTCCGCGGGCTTCAAGACCTCGGCTGGATCGGTCATGGCGGTTTCGCGGATTTTGGGGAGAGTTACTCGCTGACCAAAGAAGGACGCAGGATAGCCTCTGAGCATCCGGAGACGAAGGACTTCGACCCCAACGTTCGAGAGCACATCGAGGCGTTGCGCCTTGTGGACGGGGAGTCGAACGGAGCAAGAAAGGACGGATTGAAGAGGCTCATCACAATCGAGTGCGAGCACGGTAACTGGGACTCCGCGCTTGTCAATTGCTTTGAACTCAAGAAGCTCGCTGAGAAATCCAAGGATACCGAATCAATTGCATTCTCTCAGTATTATCAAGGACAAGTGGAAATCTCCCAAAACAAATGGGAAGACGCTCTTGAATCCTACCTTAGCGCGATTGAGAGATACATGGAAACAGGCGACAGAAAGGGAGTCGCCACTGTGAACAGGGCAATGGGAGTCGTCTACGGCAACAAGGGAGATTACGCATCTGCAATCCGGTGCTTTGAGAGCAGCGTCGCGATGGCGAAAGCGATAGATGACAAAGCACTAGCCGCCAAGGCGGAGGCGAATCTCGCGATCATCTACGATCTGGAAGGCAGATACGATGAATCAGAGAGAGCTAGCAGGGACTCACTAGCGTATTTCCTCGAAATCGGTGATACTTCCAACGCGTCCAGAATAGCGATCAACCTTGGCGTGCTCTGCATTTCCAAAGAGAGATTCCAAGAGGCTGAAGAGTATTTCGAAAAGACGATAAGATCTACGAGGACTATCAAGAACAAGGATGTCCTGGGAATCGCTCTCGTCAATGCAGGATACTGCTGTGCAAGGATTGGAGACGTTGGGAAATCGATTGTCTTCACAGATGAAGCGGTTGCGATATTCAGAGAACCGAACAACCAGAACATGCTTGCGTTTGCCTATCGGAACTATGCCAGCATCGAGCTACGGAGCAAGAATCTCCGCGCTGCATTCGACTGGTTCGAAAAGAGTGTTCGCTCGGCCAGGACGTCTGGAGTCGAAGACACTGTCGCCGCCTGCTGCTATGATTACGGAATGGCGCTTATCACGACGCTGACGGACATCAGGCTGGCAAGAAAGCTGCTGAGGAAGGCGTCCAGCATCTACAAGGACGTCGGGCAGATGGAGCGTGCCCGGGCGGTCGATGCCAAGCTAGCGGCCATCTAATCGCCAAGTCA
>JAHIZT010000020.1 GCA_018814355.1 Candidatus Thermoplasmatota archaeon
GGTAAGAAGTCGGCTATTGTGCTTGAGGACCTGACAGGAATCCAGTTCAAGAGGGGCAAGGACATGAATCGCCGCCTCAGCCTGTGGCCGAGGAGGAAGCTCCACCAGATCATCGAGTACAAGGCCCAGTGGAGAGGAATCCCTGTCGTCAAAGTCGATCCAAGATACAGCAGCAGAAAGTGCCCGATGTGTGGGAAAATACAAGATTCCCGAATGGGCACGGCGTTCATATGCGAGTGTGGCTGGCACCTAGACAGACACATCAACGCCAGCATCAACCTGCTGCAGACAGCCATCTCGAACGGGATGGCAGGGGGTCTACGGTTCGACCCCGGCGCGTTCCAGCATGACGTGATGATGATCCTATACGAGCCAGCGATGGCCGCACGGTCGGAGCCGAATGGAACGAGTTGCATAGGAGAGGTGGCCTGAGGGTCATCATCCGATAATGCTACAGAACCGGCTCTATCCGATTCGGCGGGACTATTAGCGTCATACAATCTCGAGGGCCAGGCCGAAATCCGCCTCTGGGATGTTGACCATCTCCAGCGGTATGAAGCCGATTCTCATCACTTCGAGCACGAGGAACTTCGCATGGACGTAAAGCTCGAAGCTACCCGGGCTCGTGAATGTAACTGGCACAGTGGCGGATATTCCGAACCCAAGGTCCGTCTGATTCGTCATCTCGCCGAGGAATGTCCCATCCATGAGATATATCGAAACGTTCCTGAGGTCGATCGAGGTCCCTCGGAGGAACCAGTTCCCTGGCTTCTCGGAGATCTTGGTGAGGAGAACCATGAACTGCATCGGTTGGTTCACAGTCCCGCTCGCGGGGCCGCTGATCGAAAGACCCCATGAGGTGTTGCCCGCCCAGATGTCCCTGTACCCCGTGAAGTCCCCGAGACTTGCGTATGCGGGAGATTGGATGTATGTCTCCCCTTGGGCTGGCAGTATCTTAGGGCTCATGATCGTCCAGACGACAATAATCAGGATTATCGCAATTACAACGATTATCCCGCCCCAATGGTTCTTCCTCTTCGGTTTGACGGGCTTCTCCGGCTCGACGAGCTCGTCGTAGTCCTCCTTCCAGACATCCTCGGCAGGCTTCTCTGACTCCTCTGGCGGGGGAGGCGGGATGTCGGCTACCTCAGTCGGCTTGACAACCACGGGCTCTGGCTTCGGCTCCTCAGGACTCAATCAATGCACCCTATCTGGTTTACCCATCACCGCAAACGCAAATCAACATTTCGGTGGGAAGACCTTCAGAACGACCGTTCCATCGGAAGCGCTGGCGCTTTGCGAGCCTGACGGTAACGCTTTTATATGGGACGCTACATAGCGTGAATCCCCGCCCCAAGGGGCAACGCCTATATATGGCATGGTCTCTTGTGAAAGGGGGATGGGGGACGTGCACCCGACCACTTTTTGTGTCCGGGGAAGATGGTTGAGGGGCAGCGGCTATGGAAGGACCGCGGGCTCCAGTGAATACCGATCATGTGCGATACGGACGTGTGCTGAGTCGACATGCTAGCGGCTAATTATACCGTCTGGGGAATGGCTCGGTTCGGGCGCCGAAGAAGGTCGTGCCAAGCTGCGATATGCACCGGGTAAGCGCAAGGAGCTGTTGATCCGGTGATTACCGAATGGGACTTCCCACTCTTTGGAGTGATCCGTGAGGATCGGGAACCGGGGGGATCGAAGCATCCTAGTACCCCGAGGAAAAGAAATCAATCGAGATGCCGTCAGTAAAGGCGATCGAACGCGGCAGAGGGCAAACTGAATCCTCCCAGGAAACTGGGCGGAGATGTGGTGTTGTAGACTCCGGTACATCTTAACCTGTTAACCCGAAATCGACTGGAACGTCGTGCCATAGAGGGTGATAGCCCTGTAGGGATCCGCGGGAAAGATGATTCTGGATGTTCTAGAGTATTGCGCCTTGGATATGGCGTGAGAAGTCGGGAGCCATTTGCTCCCAACCCTAAATACGACCCGAGACCGATAGTGCAGTAGTAGTGTGAACGAAAGCTGAAAAGTACCCTTAGCGGGAGGTGCAAAGAGCCTGAAACCAGATGGTGACTTTAATATACGGCGTGCAAGGGACGAAGCTCGCAAGAGTGGACCGACGTCGTATTATCCGTTTCGAATAACGGGCCAGGGAGTTCGGACCGATGGCGAGGTTAATTGGATTAACCAAGCAACCACAGGGAAACCGACAAGTCCGCAACCCGCAAGGGCCAGGGACGAGGTGGGCTCGCCTGTAGTCATCGATGAGAGACCCGAAGCCAGTTGATCTAGGCGCAGATAGGTTGAAGCCCAGGGAAACCTGGGTGGAGGACCGAACCCGTGTTGAGGTGCAAATCACTGGGATGATCCGCGTCTAGGGGTGAAAGGCCAATCTAAACTGGACATAGCTGGTCCCCCCCGAAACTACTCGCAGGTAGATCTCAGACGAGGTGGACGATGGGGTAGAGCGACCGATTAGACATTTAGGTGGAGAAATCCGTCGGTGTCTTGCCAAACTCCGAACCTGTTGTCACTGAAGACTCTGGGAGTGAACGTATGAGGGGTAAGCCCCATACGCAAAAGGGGAACAACCCAGCCTCGAGTTAAGGTCCCTAAGTGCTGACTAAGTGCGAACGGGCAAAAGGAGTCCTTTGTCTCAGACAACTGGGATGTGGGCTTAGAAGCAGCCATCATTCAAAGATAGCGTAACAGCTCACCAGTCAAGATAAAGGGCCCTGAAAATGGACGGGGCTAAGTCAGCCACCGATACTTGAGAGCACCGAAAGGTGATCTGGTAGGGGGGCGTCGTGTGTGGACAGAAGTTCGGCCGTGAGGTCGAATGGACCGCATTCGAATGAGGATCCTGGTGGTAGTAGCAGCAAAGAACGGTGAGAATCCGTTCAGCCGTAGGGGCAAGGGTTCCTCGACAATGTTCGTCAGTCGAGGGTTAGTCGATCCTAAGGTGTTTCTTAATCGAAAACATCAAAAGGGCAAGCAGGTTAATATTCCTGCACCATTGCAGTCTCTGCGCGCACTCGGACGCATCTGGGTAAGTTGAGCAGGAGCGCCAATCTGTTCAAGTGTATATCCTGGGGAAGAACCGTAACGGTGAGAACCCGGGGAAATCACGAGTAGTGGGGCGAAGGCCCCATTCAGCCTATCCCCGGTGCCCGTGAAAAGGAGTGCGCTAAACAACTGTAATGTTCGTACCAAGATCCGACACAGGTGCCCCTGGTTGAGAAGACCAAGGCTTGTCGGCGTTAATTGACGCGAGGGAACTCGGCAAATTAGCCACGTAACTTAGGGAGAAGTGGTGCCAGCTCAGTGATGAGCTGGTCGCAGTGACAAGGGAGCCCCGACTGTTTAACCAAAACAAAGGTGGCAGCTAGTCCGAAAGGATGCGTATTGCCGCTGAATCCTGCCCAGTGACGGTATCTGAAGACCCTTTTCAAGGGGAAGAAGGACCGTTAAACGGCGGGGGTAACTATGACCCTCTTAAGGTGACTGCGTTGCCTTAGTAAAATTCGGCCATATGCTGGAACGCCTGAGTATCTCACGCTACTCGCAAGAGTGAAAATGCGTGAGTGCAGGTAATCAGCAGGAAAGGCCAGATCTCAGATCTGGAATCCTCAGAGACTATACGCCGGACGCTCGGGATCGAGCGAAGATATAGTCCGACCCCCATGGCGACATGGGGAGGCCACGAGAAATCGTCGCCCGCCTCCGGATTACCGGAGGTCAGCAAAGTAACAGAAGTGAGCGTAATACCTCGTCGCTTAATTGGCGACTTGCATGAAGGCCCAACGAGAGCTCTACTGTCCCCGCCTCGAGGCCGGTGAAACCTACATTAACGGAGCACTGTCCGTTATCTTCCAGCTGAAAGCGAAGACCCCGTGGAGCTTTACTGCAACCTGTCGTTGTGGTATGAGTTTGAATGTGTAGCGTAGGCGGGAGTCGTTACCAGGGCTGGCCGCTA
>JAHIZT010000021.1 GCA_018814355.1 Candidatus Thermoplasmatota archaeon
ACCCATGTCTGCAAGCGAGATCGCCGCGGTCATGCCAGACACACCACCGCCGATGACGAGCCCTGCTGGGGTGACATCGACCTTGACCTCTTCCTGGGCTTCGAGCAGTCGAGCTCTCGCGACACCCATCCTGATGAGGTCCCTGGCCTTCCGGGTCGCCTTCTCCTTCTCCTTCATGTGCACCCAGGAACAGTGCTCCCGGATGTTGACGAACGTGAACAGGTACTTGTTCAGCCCGGCTGACTCGCAGGTCGCCTGGAACAGAGGAGCGTGAGTTCTGGGCGTGCAGCTCGCGACTATGACCCTGTTCAATTTGTGCTTCCGGATGCCTTCTTTGATCGCGGTGAGTCCATCATCAGCGCAAGTGTACAGATTGTCCATCGCGTAGACGACATCTGGGAGTGTCTTGGCGTACTCTGCCACGGATGGCACATCGACAAATCCGCCGATGTTCGAGCCACAGTGGCAGACGAACACGCCGACCCTCGGCTTCTCCGTTGTTTCGTTCTTCTCGGCCATGCATCATCACGCTCCTGCCTGGGCCATCGCCTCGACCGCTTTCGCAGCCGCGCTCGAGCCTTGGGCAACCGATTCTGGAATATCCGCAGGACCTTGGGCGTAACCTGCAAGGAACATCCCTGGCACGCTTGTCCTTCCCAGATTGAGTATTCTGTCTGTGGATTCGAGGAACCCGAACTCGTCGGCCTTGAGGCCCAGCACCTTCGCCAGCTCCAAGGTCTCCTTTCTCGGGACGAGCGCCGTTGCCAGGACGACCATGTCGAACTCCTCGGACTGCTGTCTCCCTCCGACGTCGAACACGACGATCGGGTTGTGAATCTCAGAGTTCTCCTGGACCGTCGCGTCGGAGTTGATGTATCTGACTCCGTAGTCGCGTTTTGCCCTCTCGACGTACTCGTAGAAGCCCTTCGCGCACGCGCGCATGTCCTTGTAGAATATCGTGGATTCCATGTCGTCGTGGTGCTCCCTGGCAAGCATGGCCTCCTTGGTGGAGTGCATGCAGCAGACGGTGCAGCAATAGGGACGGCCGATCTGCGGGTTCCTGGAGCCAACGCACTGGATGAACGCCATCTTGACAGGCCTCTTCTTGTCGCTCCGTCTTTCGATGTGTCCGTGTGTCGGGCCAGCAGCGTTGATCATCCTTTCGTACTCCATCGCTGTGAACACGTTGGGGTACCTGCCGTAGCCATACTCCGTTGAGCTGGATGGGTCCCAGACATCGTAGCCCGTGGCAACTATGATCGACCCAACCTCGATCTCCAGAATCTGGTCCTTCATCTCGTAGTCGATGGCCTCTCTTTTGCAGGCCTTCTTGCAGTTCCCGCACTTGTCCTTGGTCATGTGGAGGCAGTGCTCCTTGTCGATGGTCATGACCCTCGGCACGGCCTGCATGAAGGGCATGTAGATGGCCTTCCTTTTGGACAGGCCCATCTCGAACTCGCTCGGAACCTTGCTCGGACACTTCTCTAAGCACTCGCCGCAGCCAGTGCATTTCGATTCATCGACGTACCTAGCCTTCTTCAGGACCTTGACCTTGAAGCTCCCGACCTTCCCCTCGACACCGACTACCTCCGCATACGTGATGATGTTCGTGTTCGGATGGCTGGAGCAATCAGCCATCTTTGGCGCCAGTATGCATATCGAGCAATCGTTCGTCGGGAACGTCTTGTCCAGCTGAGCCATCCTCCCACCGATGCTGGGTGACTTCTCAACTAGGTGTACAATCATTCCCTTATCCGCGAGATCGAGGGACGCCTGGATGCCTGCGACCCCTCCCCCTATCACCATGACAGCCTTTTCCATTCAAAGACCTCCTTTGCGCTTATTGTCGAATTTCACGTTGTTATCGTTCGGGTGATGCTTTCGCTTCGTTACTGCGGTTGCCGTAATCTGTTCACCGTTTTATCTGTTTCGTTGGGATTCTGACGGCCGGACGCACAACCGTTTCATGTTTTGTTGTGTTTTCGTTCGTCCCGAGACGATATTGAGGGTCCCTGGTCACTTCCTAAGGAGACTCTGGACCTCCTTGCCCTTCTCAATCTCGGTGACCTTGACCTTGAACGGCGCCTTCTTCTTCTGCGCCTCCCTCGCGAACCTCTGGCAGT
>JAHIZT010000022.1 GCA_018814355.1 Candidatus Thermoplasmatota archaeon
GATATCAAGCCCTGCAAAGGAGAGTTCTACTGCTGGAATACGAATCCTGGCAAATGCCTCATCAAAGACGACATGCAATCAGTCTACCCCCTTCTGAAACGAGCAGACATCTTGGTTCTTGCCACCCCGGTCTACATACCGCTCCCTGGCGAGATGCAAAATTTCGTCAACCGTCTCTGTCCGTTGATCGACCCCTTGCTGACAAAGAGGAATGGCCGGACGCGTGCTAGATTCCGTTCCGATGTGAAGATCCGGAAGATTGTGCTGGTCTCGACTAGCGGCTGGTATGAAAAAGGCAACTTCGGAACGGTCCTCAGGATTGCGAAAGAGGTCGCAAACGATGCCAGCGTGCAGTTCGCAGGGGCGCTGCTTCGACCGCACGCCCAGCTCCTTGCAAGAGGGGGTTCGAAAGCCGATAGAGTTCTGGAGGCTGCCAAGGAATCTGGGCGAGAACTCGTGGCGACCGGAAGAATATCTAAGAGGCTGATTGAGGCGGTCGGGAAGCCATTGATCCTTGAAGAGGAAATGTGGAAGACCTAGAAAGCCTCGTACGGGAAGACCGAGGCTTGGAAAAGGTGTTAGTCTGTCCGATCGTTCCGTCCGAGGATGGGCGCGCATCGGTGATCGGGAGACCGTACCTGTGCGTGTGTTGATGTTTGAACGTTTGTCCAGAATACAAAATCAAAAAGTGCGAGGGTCCGGATATTGACCCGGAATCTACCTCCAATTAAAACTGGGAGCTATAATCTTCAAAGCCGGAAGTGGGCCCTCGAGAAGGGGATTCTTTACTGGTAGAAAATGAGCCGGGCCTGGAAATTCTCAGCGCCATTGACAATAATCACTGCGATGCTACATAATCCAATTTCCAGACCTAGGCGTAGGCCGAGTTCTCCTTGAGGTATCTCTTGAAGAACCACTGGATGAAGACGCTGTCGATCTTCTTCACCTGCGATCGCTCCAGCGCGTTGTAGTAGCTTCTCCGATCCTCGTATGGGACGTTCAGTGGAGGAAAACCGTGCTTCTGCAACACGAAGTTCATCAGGAGCCTGCTCATCCTGCCATTCCCGTCAGCGAACGGGTGGATTGTCACGAATCTCAAGTGAACGGTCGCGGCAAGTTCGACTGGATGGAGCGACGACTTGCTTCGGTCGTACCAGCGAAAGAACTCTCTCAGCAATGGTTGAATCTCAACTGGGCTAGGAGGCATGAACCGGCTCCCTGAAATGGCGACCTGATACGCTCTGACCTTTCCAGCGATATCGGGCTTTGTCCCTTCAAACAGTCTCTTGTGCCAGAGCAGGATGATTCGCAACGATATGTCCTTCTCGTACTCCAGGATTTCGCGGAAGACCCTGTCATGGGCTTCGACTTCACTTATGTCCTCACGCGGCCTCGCGCGCGGGCTGAGCCCTCTCTCCAACAAATCCGCCGTTTCCCGGTATGTGAGTTTCGAACCCTCAATGCGGGTCGTGTCATAGGTGAACCTGACTGAGAACGAGCGAACCTGTTTCTGAAGCGCGCTCCGCGGCATCTTTCGCTGCTCTTTCGCGTAGTTGGAGCGGATCTTATCCAGAAGAGGGTACCAACGCTCCTTGTAGATCTCGATGAGGAAGTCTCGCTTCGCCTCTTCGATATTGGCGGGCAGTCTCGTACCCAGATACTTCTCACGAGTTTGAACACCTTTGGAGGTCCTGATGGTATGCTGCAGGTAGAAGTACTTCCGCGAGTCAACTGATTTCTTTCTAATCGTGACCATGGGATTCTATTACCCTTACATATTAATAGAGTTTTCTACTATTCGTAGTATGTAAGGGTAGGAACGGCAGGGCTGTTGAGGAGATGGTTGATGAGAAGATCGCACGATGGCAAATGTGATATTCATCTGTAATCCAGAATTGTAATGTGCGAGGGCCTGGATTACAGCCCGGGACCTACCTGTGATTGAAGCTGGCACCAATGACTACCAGCAGGCAACTGAATACAATCTAGTTGCCTGGCGATGCATGGTTTCCATGTTCTAAACGAGATTTAGCCAAGAGTGTCTGACTCGACCCTGGTTCAAATCCCCTTCCCGCATATCGCCCCGTTCCCGGTCCAGTCGAGGACTGTCTTCTTTGGCCGCACTTGTGCGCGAGGCGAAGTGCGTCAGGAACAAGCCGGCAACGCTACTTCTAAGGTTCGTGTCAAACTACATATCGCATAAGGCCCATGCCAACATCTGGGAGTAGGACATGAGCGGCAATGATCTCCGCGTGAAAGACGTGATGACCGAGGGGGCCGTCACGGTCGACTTGGACACGACCGTGTCGAAGGCCATCTCGCTGTTTAAGAAGAAGGGCATAAGGGAGGTTCCCGTGCTCGACCGAGGCAGGCCCGTGGGGCTCGTCAGCTACACTTCGTTCATTGCGAGGAGGAGCATCCCACTGACGGCCAAGGTCGGCTCGATCATGATGCCCTGCCCGCGCCTGAGTGAGGACATGGCGCTCACCAAGGCGGCGGAGGTGCTCATGACGGCGGGCGTCAGAGGCGCCCCGGTCATGAGAGGTGCGCGCCTCGTGGGATTCCTCTCGAGGAGCGACGTCGTGCGCGTGCTGCCTGGCGTGGAGGAGCTCGCCAGCAGGAGGGTGGACGAGGTGATGACTCGGAGCCCTCTGGCAATCCGCGAGAACGAGCCTGCCAAGAAAGCCCAGATAATGATGGATGAGTTGAACGAGAAGGCCCTGCCCGTCGTGAAGGACGACGGGAAACTGTCAGGGATCGTTGGCATGCACGAAGTATTCAAGGCCCTGTGGTCCCCAAAGGCAGACAGGCCTCCTAGGTCGCCCAAGCCCCCGAGGATGGTGTTCGATGACAGGAGGCCGAGCATCGTGAGCGTGGGCAGCATCATGAAGAGGTTTCCAATCGTCGTATCGCCCGGACAGAGCGTGGGGGAGCTGGCGAGGACGATGACCGAGCACGGGGTGTCCACGGTGTTCGTCGTTGAGGACGACCGCCTCGTGGGGGTGGTAGACCAGGCGGACCTCATGGAGCAGCTCGCGGCACTGAGGCCCAGCGGGAGCATGCTGGTGCAGCTGTCCGGCGTGGGCGTCCAGGATCCCGAGGTGTACGATACGGTTCATCAGATGACTCAGAATTCGATGAAACGAGTCAGTCGGGCGGAGGACCCGAAGACGCTCACGATGCACGCGTCCGCCTACCACAAGAGCGGGGGCCTCACGAAGTACGGCATATCCGCCAGGTTGACGACCGAGAAGCGGATGCACTTCGCGAAGTCCACTGGATGGA
>JAHIZT010000023.1 GCA_018814355.1 Candidatus Thermoplasmatota archaeon
AGGCAGATTGGGCAGGAAGAGGTGTTCTACGTGTTCGCGAGAGTCGATTCCTACGCGAGATTGGACCCGCGTGCTCAACTTCTACATGGGGATTGGACTTCATCAATGACCTCGTATTGCCGGAGCTAGTATCCTAGGAAATGATGCAAGAAGCGCAGCTTGCGTTGATGGTTAGAGGAGCGTGTATTCATCGCCCGCGTCCCTATGTTCGCTACATGGAGAGACAGCAATCCGATTACTCATGTTCTCCATGTGTCCTCTCTAGTTGCATTGAGCTCACCTGGTTTCGAAAGCACGGCTCCCCATAACCATCTTGTTTCCAGTATGCAGCAAGGAAATCCAAACTGCTGATCTTCAGCGGTGCCTCGACGACCCCTCGGGCGTTCCTCGATGCGTCTTCGATGACTCTTCGATGCGTCCTCGGCGACTTCTCGGGCATTCCTCAATGCATCATCGGCGGTTATTCAGCGATTTCTCGAGCGAATCTTCGGCAAATCTATCGAGCGAAAAACTGTCTGGCTCATCGGTATGCACGAATCGTCATGAGCAAGTAGCATCCGATCCTTCTGTCGAGCTTTTTTCGTGCGTTCTTCGAGAGCTCTTTCGTGCAACTTTCGTGCGCAGTTCCATGCGCATTTCGTACACGGTTTCGGGCTCACTTCGTACGCAGCTTCAGGCGCATTTCATGCACGGCATCGTGCACATTTCAGGCACACTTCAGGCGCCCTGTCAGGCGCACATCGTACGCACTATCGTGAGCACATCGTGTATTTTTCGTGCGCACTTCCCGTGTATCTTGTCGAGTGAAAAACTGCCTGGCTCTTCGGTATGCAGAGGTTCTGTCGCACACTACCTGTTTTGTCCGGTGTTGAAGCCTATTCGAATCTCACCGATTCACCTGTGCGAACACAATGCTTCTTGACCACGCCCTGCTTGACAAGGTCCTCGAACATGAGCGCTAGCCCTATCTTCGCTCCGACCAACGGCATCAACACGATTCGCTCGTAGTCTCGTCAGACGTTCTCAACCGCCTTGTCCCTCATTTGATTGACTCCGCTTCGTGGTTTTGCTGGCAACCAAAGGGGTTCGAATCCCTTCAGACCCACACAGCAGATGATAAGAGACAGAAGAAGACTTAGGTCCCATTTACCCGCAATCAAAGAGAGCCGAGTAACCCCTTCATTCGGTCAAAGACATCTTGAGACTGTATCAGGCTCGCGCAATAGGAGCACTTGAAATAACTGCCTTGTGTCGGCAGCTGCACACTGGCCCCGCAACTGGGACATTTGATTGATTGCAGCGAGATGCCTCCGCGTTCCATCTGAGCTTTGAGGAATGAGAAATCCACGACATACTGGATTTTGCTTTTCCTCTTTTCCTCCTCGATCTCCGCTCGCCTTGATGCAATCTGAGAGGAAAGCGCCGAACCCCACTTGTCCGCCGAAGCGATTTCAATCTCGATTCTCGGCAATCCAGTGTATCCTTCACCTTGGGCAATCAGGACCAGCTTGGTCTTTGCAAAACCCCTTTCGATCTTTACATCTTTCAATGCCAAAAGTGGAAGGTCGAGCACAGTGAAGGACTTTCTTGATACAAGACCCGAGCCATGCTCAAACAGAACCCGTCTATTCGTTAGAATGAAAGTGCCGTTGGTGCCCCGGAGCCTTGCTGAATCCCGCGCCACTTCTCTTTCGTTGATTTCCATCGGTCAAATCGCCTTTGGTCACGGCTTCATCGCGACACCGCATTCAGGACATGCGGGCCTCTTTGCAAAAGTCCCGATCTTGGGAGAACATGGCCCACAGTAGACATAGTTACACCGAGGGCATTTGAATCCTGCTGGTTTCATGAAGCTACCGACCTCTTTTCCACATTTCTTGCATAGACCCTTTGCCATTTTTCCACTTGCCGTGCAATCTACTTCAAGATATTAAGCCTTCCTTGTTTTTCCCTCATGCTTGCTTAAAGAAGCGGTTCGAGCCTCGCCTCGTGCTCTGTAGAAATCCTCTGAAAAGCGACATCCTGGAAAGGTAGAAACGTCGGCACGATATGACCCCACCCAGGAGTTGGGATAGCCCCGTGCCGCGGGACTGGCTCCAAGGATGGGATAGCCTCGTGCCGTGGGATGGGAAGAAAGCGAACCAGCATAAACTGGTTCGCATCGTACGATGCCAGAAGAACCACATGCTGGTGGTCCGTGTACAGGTGATTGGCGTATCTGGAGGCCCGGAGCGGGTACCTCATGGCTGGACAATAATACAGCTTCGCGATAAATTTGCAGCTCTACACTAAACGCGAGAATGATGGCTCACTGTCGTTTATCCTGCATCCCGAGAAACTGTCAGAGATTTGGCTCGTGCAGACTTACGAGCGCATAATCTCGCTGAGATCTGCCTTTACAACTCGCGATATGACGATCCGTGCTCTCGGAGGGACCATGGGCGTTTCCAAGTCCACGGTCGGTAGTCACGATGCAGCATTGCGGCATTGGCAAGTCCTCGATGAAAGCAGCAGCCCTGTCAACCCCGGCTCTTTCATCAAGGCAAACAAGATTGTACTCGAATGCGGTGAATCCGTCATTATCAAACGAAGCAGCAAATTCGAAAATCTTGCCTCTTCATCGAAGGTCTTTCAAAATTATGGACCTCCCGGCATAATGAGCCAGCAGTAAGCGACAAAACGCGGTTCGACATGTCCAATCCGTAATGCAGTGCATCTTTGCTTATACATCCTTGTACTCGATGATCTGGTGGAGCTTCCTCCTCGGCCACAGGCTGAGGCGGCGATTCATGTCCTTGCCCCTCTTGAACTGGATTCCTGTCAGGTCCTCAAGCACAATAGCCGACTTCTTACCCTCGGCAAAGGAGAGTACGGAATCCGCCACTTGGTGGAGTCTGTACTCAATCCGATGGTGCTCTCTTGTGCCTTCCCGCCTACACAGGTTTCTCGATGTGCGCCTGTCATGCGCCTTCTTCTTCTGCAACCTTCTCCGTCGGTCGTGGTGCCGCTGCTGTATGATGGCTACATCACTGAATCCCGCCCTGACTGAGACTGCCCTTTCAGAGGCGCTGTCGATGAAAACGCCGTCCAGGCTTCTTTCGTTGGTGTCGAGAGAAAGGGCCGACTCGGATGTGTACGGTGCCGTGGCACCCTTCCTGAAGGCTACTATGACCCTATCAGGAAGAAGAGTGAGCGATCCGAGCGAGAGAGTCGAATCGTCCAGGAACTTCCGATGGTACTGGCTGACGACAAGTTTCAATCCAATATGACAGCCAGCCATTATCGGAAGGTCGATAGTTCCAGATTGCCGATCGAGCTTGTACGCCTGGTTCTCTGCCTTCATCATGAGGCGCTTGACATATGGGATATTGCACGCACCCCCTTTGCGAACGCGCCTGCGATAGTTCTTGAGAACGCCACCAGCCACCTCGAACGCTGATGCAAGATGCTGGGAGTACATCCTAGGATATCGTTTGCGAAGATCCTTGTATGCAATCCTAGTCAGAGCATTTCTCGAGGTCACTCTCGCCTGGAGGCCCTCCCTAATCGCGCTATTGACCGCCAGTCTGAAGTCCTCGAGCAGAATCTTGGCTTCCGACGGAATCTCCTTATCTAACCGGAAGACAACTCCTTTGACTAGCATCTCATTCTTGACGATGACCCGCATATAACACTTCTCCGACTACATGTAGCAAATGGGAGCAGGCGGCTGCACCCTCTGACGGCTTCACCGCCCGAGTTGTTCCTGAACCGATAGAACCTAAATAGCCCGTTCGTTATCCGAGCAACTGAAATGCCAAAGCTCGAGCTCATTCTCATCAGGCACGGTGAGACCGATTGGAACACGGGTAGCATATTCAGGGGACATGAGGATGTGCGACTCAACGCGACAGGCATCGCCCAAGCCGACGCCACAGCCGAGGCTTTGAGAGACAAGGTCTTCGAGGCGGTGTACTCGAGCCCGCTCAAGAGAGCCCTCGTCACTGCGAGGAGGGTCGCCATGCCCCACGAGATCGAGATCCGAGAGAACATGGGCCTGGTGGACATCAACTACGGCACTTGGCAGGGCCTCAAGGAAAGCACAGTGCAAGAGAGGCACCCGAAGGCCTATGACAGATGGATGAAGACCCCCGCGAAGATGAAGTTCCCCGGCGGCGAGAGCACCAAGAAGGCGTGGAAGCGGGTGAACACCGCGCTTCGGGAGCTCGTCTTCATGCACGGAACCGGAACCATCGTGCTGGTCACTCACAGGATTCCTTTGAAGTTCATGACAGCCTATATGCTCGGCAAACACCTCAGAGACATCAACGGGATCAGGCATGATCCGTGCGCAGTCTCGATCTTCGAGGTCGAGGACAGAAGGTTCACGCCGGTGAAATTGAACGATACATCGCATTTGGCCAGGCTGGACTTGCCATCTCAGAAGGATTTCTGACCGTATCAGGAGAAGCGCTCGAGGTACGTGAGGTCTCGGATTCTAAGGCACCTTGCGTCCGGGAACGCATTTGCCCTGTCTACCAGGATCGCATTCATGCCTGCCCTGGTGGCACCGTGAATATCGACATTGGGCTTGTCGCCGAGGTAGATTGAGCGGCTCGGACTTGCCCCTGCTTCCTCAGCAGCCATCATGAAGATCCTCGGTGACGGCTTCCTCACGCCGACCTCATCTGATATGATCACGAAGTCAAAGTATTTTGACAGGTCGAGGTTGAGAAAGACCTTGTTCAGGAGGTCCGTGGCGTTCGACACAACGCCTAGCTTGAAATCCCTTCTGCGCAGCCTTTCCAATGCGGGTCGGACGTCCGGGTAATCCGTCCAGCTCTCCGCCTTTTGCATGATTTCTTCGAACGACTTGGAGAGATCCTTCGAGACCTCATCGATGTGGGTCTTGATGCCCAGGTCAGCGAGTACGAGGTCGTCGTATTCCTGCCAGAATCGAGCCTCATCCTTACCGTCTATCTCTGCGAACTCTGCGTCCAACCGTCTGTCCGCCTTGGCCATCGAGGAGGCTATCTTCTCCGGCCTAGTGTTGAAACCGTGTTCCGAGAGAACGCGGGCGAAGATTTCCTCCTTCGGCGGCCGCACATCGATCAGAGTGCCGCCCGCGTCGAACATGATAGCGTCGATCTCTTCGGTCATCTTGACTATAAGTCGTCGACCGTGTATGTAAGACTAGCGGACCTAGCGGATGATGAGGTGTCTCAGCTCAGTTCAGGTGAGCAGCTCTGGGACATCCGTTGGGATCTTCGCTACCTTCACACCCGCAGCCTCGAGCGCCCTGATCTTGCTCTCGGCTGTTCCTCTGCCTCTGGCGATTATGGCGCCTGCATGCCCCATCCTCTTCCCGGGCGGAGCGGTGCGCCCAGCGATGTACGCGACAACGGGCTTGTCGATGTTCTCCTTGATATACTCGGCCGCCTCCTCCTCCGCAGTCCCACCGATCTCGCCGACGAGCACTATCTGCTTGGTCTGGTTGTCAGCCTCAAACCTTTCCAGTATGTCGATGAAGCTCGTACCGGAGACTCTATCTCCTCCGATTCCCACGCATGTGGACTGCCCAAGTCCGTGTTCGGTGATTGAGTTAACGATCTCGTAGGTGAGGGTGCCGGATTTCGAGACCACTCCGATGTTGCCCTTCTTGAATATATTGTTTGGAAGGATGCCCACCTTGGCCTTGCCCGGAGAAGCTATCCCTGGGCAGTTGGGACCTATCACGGTGATGCCCCTGCTCCTCGCGACAGACACGAAGTGGATCGCGTCGAGCACGGGCAAGTGCTCGGTCACCACGACGAGGGTCCTGATCCCTGCGTCTATGGCCTCCAGCGCCGCGTCCTTGCAGAACGGTGCCGGGACGAACATGCACGATGTGTTCGCCCCTGTGGTCTCGATCGCTTCGGACACAGAATCAAAGACGGGGATGTTGTTCACCTTCTCTCCTGCCTTGCCTGGTGAGGTGCCGGCCACTACCTTCGTCCCGAAGTCCATCATTGCCTTCGAGTGGTACGACCCTTGGTATCCTGTGATGCCCTGCACGACCAATTTGGTACTGTCATCTACAATGATCGCCATTTCACACACCCCTCAGCGATTCCTTGGATGCGAGCTCGGCCGCCTCGCTCAGGCCAGATGCTGGAATCATCCCCGCGTCCTTCAGCATCGTCCTCGCGATGTCCTCGTTGACTCCCTTGATCCTCGCGACGATCGGTATGGTCACCTTCTCAGAGTCGATCGCTTCCAGAACGCCCTTGGCGACGGTGTCGCACTTGGTTATGCCTCCGAATATGTTGAGCAGGATGACCTTCGGCCTGGCCTCGCGCATAAGGAGCATCGCGCTCTTGACCTTCTCAGGATCGTCAGTCCCTCCGAGGTCGAGGAACACCCCCGCCTTCCCGCCGAACATGTTGATGCTGTCAAGGGTAGCCATCGTGAGTCCAGCTCCGTTGGCTATGACGCCGATGTTGCCATCGAGCTGCACGAAAGCTATGTCCAGCCTCTTGGCCTTCTCCTCGAGCGGTGTTAGGTCCTCGGGCAACGATTCGTACTCCTTGTGCCTGAAAAGCGCGTCGGGATCGATCGTCACCTTCGCGTCTCCTGCGATGACCTTTCCGTCCTTTGTGACAACAAGCGGGTTGATCTCCGCAAGCTCAGCGTCCTCCTTCATGACGAGCTCGCTCATGCGCTGGCATATGTTCGCCAGCTGCGACGCCTGTTCCTTTGGAAGGCCCATGAATGATGCGACCTTCCTTCCCACGAATGGCTGATAGCCTATGAACTGGTCAAGCGATATCATGAGGATCCTGTTCTCGGGGACGCTCTCAATGTCCATTCCTCCGTCGGGCGAGGCCATGATCACCAGCGAGCGCCTGCTCCTGTCGATAGTGATGCCCAGATAGAGCTCCTTCGCGACATCGAGCCTCCGTTCCACGAGGACCTCCTTCGAGATGTAGCCGCGGATGTTCATGCCGATGATCGCGGACGCGACCCTTCTCGCCTCCTCGACCGTCTGAGCAGGTTTGATGCCGCCGGCCTTGCCTCTGCCGCCGATCAAGACCTGCGCCTTGACCATGACTGGCCCGGAAATGGCTCTGATCTGGTCCGGCGAGGACACGACGAATCCTTCCGGCACTGGTATGCCGTACTTCTTGAGCACTTCCTTTGCCTTGTATTCGAACAGCTTCATCTACAGATCGCCTTGGTCGAGTAACCCTGAATCGAGCTATTTATGTATTCCTCAAAGACGGACTTTCAATGTTCTCCGCTTGCGTGGTGCCAATGGTATCGAAAGCCTTATCACGAGACCGTCCAATCATGCGTTTCGATGGAGCAGGACATTAGGATTGAGACTCTCATCGTGATGTCGGTCGCCATCTTTCTCGTGATGGGCGTGGTCGCCTTCATAGTGCCCTTCGAGGACACCAACACGAAACTCTTCTTCATAGGCGTCGTCGCCGCACTCACGACGATAAACGTCGTCGGACTTTTCATGGTCTGGAGGTCTTCGCCGACCATCGTCGACGAGGTGTTCCTCATGACGCCCACCGGGATGCTGCTGAAGCACTACACGAGGCGCCTCCGGCCGGATCAGGATCAGGACATCATGGCGGGCATGCTCACCGCGGTCCAGAACTTCGTCAGAGAGAGCTTCGACGAGGCGGGGGGAAAGCTCAATGAGATCAAGTTCGAGAACTACGACATCCTCATCTCGCACTCGAAGAACGTAGTCATAGCTGCCATAATCTCAACAAAGAAGCCCGAACGCCTTAGACTCCAGCTCAAGATAGCGACGGACGACCTCGAGAAGGAGTTCGGGGAGAAGATCAGCCACTGGTCCGGGGACAAGAAAGAGCTGGGAGATGTCGACCTGATCATGAAGAAATTCCTGTCCGGGAAATACCGCCACTGAGCCATTCGATTCTTCACTGTGCTGAGTGAAAGATTTAATCCCTAGACGGTGTATTGTGCTTCTGGATGGAGCTCAGGGACATTCTCAAGAAGGTAGTCCTGCTCGGGGACGGGGGCGTCGGCAAGACCTCCCTCATTGCGCGGTATGTAGTCAACAAATTCGATGACAAGTACATCGCGACCATCGGCACGAAGGTCTCCAGGAAGGACATCCAGGTCGTGAAGCCGAATCTGATAATAAACCTCAGGATGATGATATGGGACATCCTGGGACAGAAGGAGTACTCCAAGATAAGGTCGGCCAGCCTGAGTGGCGCCCAGGGACTGATCTTGGTGGGCGACCTGTCGAGACCTGAGACGATAAAGAGCCTTCAGGACTTCTGGCTGAAGGAGGTTCACGCACAGGTCGGGATGATCCCGACGGTTGTTGTGGGAAACAAGGTCGACCTTGCAGAGAAGAACTCGATGACAGCAGCGGTCATGGAGGCCATGGGCCAGAGGCTAGGCTATCAGACCCTGCTCACCAGTGCGAAGACCGGAGCGAATGTGGAGGAGATATTCAACATGCTGGGCGACTTGCTGGTGGCCGATTTGGTGGGAGCGCAGGCGAAGATGAGGGAGAAACCGCCCCAGTCACTTGCTGAAGTGGTTGATTTCATCGTCCAGGACTTCTGCGCTCAGTATGGCGATCTTGAGAAGGCCATGCTCATAGTCCAGCACCAGTTCGAGGATGCTGGCGTGGATATCAGAAAGCCTCAGAAAGAATCGGTCCTTCAGGCTTTGGACGGGCTCGCGAAGGCGGAAGAACTCTCGCTCACGAAGAGCGTCGCTAGAGTGAACCTAGAGGAGCGGCAGAGGATGGTCATCCTCGCCAAGGGCTGAACCCCCGCGTCGTCATGCTGGCTACTACCGCTTCACAGTGTGTTGCCCGTTGTGCAAAAGCCAAAGCTTTATAACACGGGTGCTATCCCCATTTCGAGATGAAGGTTCACTACATCGCTGGAGTGGGATACGACAGTAACGTGTATCTCCTCGAAGATGAGGACCCGATAGTGGTGGACACGGGCACTGGGATGTACTCCGATGCGAGCCTCGATACGGTATCCAGGATCGTACCCCTCAGAAAGGTCGGCAGGATAGTACTAACACACTGTCACTACGACCATCTGGGAGGCGCGGCAGCATTCCAGAAGGCAACAGGAGGCAGGATATATCTGCATGAGGCCGAGGCGGTCCCGATCATGTCCGGAGATTCGTCACTGGCGATCTCCGATATGTTCGGGCAGAAGCCAAGCCAGCTGGACCTCGAGCCGCTCAAGACAGGACAGAAGCTGAAGTGTGGGTCTGCGGAGCTCGAGGTGCTGCACACGCCTGGGCATTCACCAGGCAGCATAGTCCTCCACGAGCAGAAGAGCAACTCGGCCATCGTCGGCGACACGGTCTTCTGCGACGGAGGCGTCGGCAGGTGGGACCTGCCCGGCGGAGACCTCGGCCAGCTCATATCATCTATCAAACGGTTGGAGAAGCTAGGACTGAAGAACATGTATCCGGGACACGGATCGTATGCTGAGGGAGACGCTCCGCAGCATCTGAGGCTCGCAGCGAAGTACATAGAAGAGGGCTACTGATGAAAGTGATCAAGTGCGCGGACAAGAAGAACGGGTGCAAGAAGTGCGACCTGCGCGAGAAGGACTGGGAAGCGATCATAGGCACGCTGAAGGCGGGCGAGCTCGTGGTCTTCCCGACGGACACGCTCTATGGCCTGGCCGCCGACCCTTTCAACGAGAACTCCGTCAAGAAGGTCTTCATCGTCAAGGACAGGCCGTTCGACATGCCTCTTTCCATCGCCGTCAGCAACGAGAAGATGATGGAGAGCGTGGCCGTGCTCAACGACAACGCGCGCAAACTGGTCCGGAAGTTCATGCCAGGACCCCTGACGATCTTGCTCACCAAGAAACCAAGCATACCGGACATACTCACCTCGGGATCGAACCAGATAGGCATACGCGTACCAGATCACCCATTCGCCCTAAGGCTCATAGACAGGTTCGGACCGATCACTGCCACCAGCGCCAACACTCACTCGCACCCGGATCCCGTCGATGTCGCCATGGTGCAGAATGACCTGAAGGGTGCAGTTCCCTTGTGCGTTGACTGTGGCAAGACCAGGTACTCGAAGCCCTCTACCATAGTCGACGTTTCGGACGGCATAGTGGAGGTCATCAGGAAGGGCGTGATTCCGCAGGAGGAGATCGAGAACGCCCTCCGTTAGCCCTGATGTCCTGGAGAAGTACATCCAAGCGGGGAAGATCGCGAGAGCCGCCCGCGAGTTCGGCATCTCTCACATCAGGGCAGGCGGGAGCTCCCTCGAGCTTGCCAATGCGATAGAGGCAATTATACTAGAAAGGGGCGGACAATGCGCATTCCCTGTCAATATTGGTGTAAACGAGGTCGCCGCTCACTACACTCCTTCTAGGGCCGATAGCATCGTTTTCAAGCAGGGCGACATTGTTAAGATCGATGTGGGCGCCCACGTCGACGGGTTCCCGGCGGACACGGCAGCTACGGTCGAGGTCGGTACGAGGAATAATTCAACTCTTATCGCGTGCGCCAAAGACGCCCTGACGATGTGCATCGAGATGGTCGCCCCTGGGACTTCACTGGCGTCCATGGGCGCCACGGTGTCCCGGACGATCAGGTCCGCCGGATTCAAACCGGTTGAGAACCTCACTGGTCACAGCATGGAGAGGTTCAACCTTCACGCTGGCCTTAGCATACCAAGCATCGAGACGAAGGACAGGGCCGTCGTCGAAGAGGGAATGGTCCTGGCAATCGAGCCCTTCTCGACGGTCGGTGCGGGCAGGGTCGGGGGAAGGGGACGCGGCAACATCTTCAGAATCGTTAGGGACAGGAAGTCCGCCCCTGAAGTCATGGAGCTGTTCTCGAAGATCAAGAGCAGATTCGGCCCATTCCCGTTCGCTGGCAGATGGTGTGACGAGCTGGCCCCTGACGCCCAGGGCCTCGTGCTCAAGATGTTCAGGCTCGGTATGATAATGAGCTATCCGGTGCTTACAGACATGGCCAACGGACTGGTGGCCCAGGCAGAGCACTCGGTCATAGTCACAGCTGACGGCTGCACGACCCTTACTTAGGCCGTTCTGAACTCTTTTTGGAGAACGAAGGTGCACTGGGGTTTAGAACACTGACTGCACGTCCTCCAGAACCTCGCTCCCCTCCACCCAACATCCAAAAATAGTTGGGTGGAGAGGCATTGCGAACACCTCTATTCTATAGAAGTTGTGGGTGGTTCGAAATTCTGGAGGAAATGGCGAGGTGTGTTGGTAATGCCTCTCCATGTTGGAGAGAGCAGAGCGTCCTCACGCACTGCTCGTATCGCTTAACTATGTACTCACTTTAATCTCTTTCGGTTTCACCATGTGACAGTGATAGCTAGTCGTAGAAGGTCTAATATAGCTTTTGATTTCGCGACTTGACGGTGCCGCTGGCTGAAACGCATTGCAGACGGGGTGCACCTGCGTTTCCGATGGATGGTTCAATTCTCAAGGCCGGCATCTGCGAATGTTTATTACCCCACCAAACCTACCAAATGACCGCGCGAGGGTAGCCAAGCTAGGTCAAAGGCGACAGACTCAAGATCTGTTCTCGCAGGGGTCCCCCGGTTCAAATCCGGGCCCTCGCACATTTTCTACCGGTAGATTATATATAGTCCAGACATATATCCGGTACCGATGAAAAAAAGCCCGGGAAGACCCAATTTGGGGCGTATGAAGACCCTCAAGGACCGCGAGGTAAACCTGTATCTTCCGACTGTCGAGATGGTGGATGAGTGGAAGACCGAGGCCGAAAAACACGGCCTCTCGCTCTCCAAGTTTGTTGTGGAAGTCGTGGACGACGCGCTGAGAAAGAGCCCTAAAGGATTGACTCCGAGAGAGCAGCTCGAAGACGAACTGAACAATGTGTGGGCGGAGA
>JAHIZT010000024.1 GCA_018814355.1 Candidatus Thermoplasmatota archaeon
ATGTGCCTGTCGAGGTGCCAGCCGCACTCACACGTGAACTCCGTGCCCATTCGGGAATCCTGTATTTTCCCACATATCGGGCACTTTCTGCTGCTGTATCTTGGGTCGACTTTGACGACGGGAATACCCTTCCACTGGGCCTTGTATTCGATGATCTGGTGGAGCTTCCTTCTCGGCCACAGGCTGAGGCGACGATTCATATCCTTGCCTCTTTTGAACCTGATTCCTGTCAGGTCCTCGAGCACAACAGCCGACTTCGCGCTCTCGGCGAACGAGAGCACGGCATCTGCCACCTGGTGGAGCCTGTGCTCGACCCGATGGTGCTCTCTTCTCCCCTCTCTTCTGCATAGGTTCCTGGATGTCCGTCTGTCATGGGCCTTCTTCTTCTGCAGCCTTCTCCGCCTGTCGTGATGCCTCCGCTGTATGATGGCTACATCTGGGAATTCCGCCTTGACCGGGACCGCTGCTTCAGAGTGGCTGCCGACGAACACGCCGTCCAGGCTGCGTTCGTTTGTGTCGAGAGAAACGACCGACTCAGGAATGTACGGTACTGGCGCATCCTTCCTGAAGGTTATCATGACCCGATCCGGAAAGAGAGTCAGCGACCCCAGGGAGAGCGTCATATCCTCCAGGTACTTCCGATGATACTGGCTGACGACAAGCTTCAGCCTCACATGGCATCCGGCCCTGATCGGGAGGTCGATCGTTCCGGATTCACGGTCGAGCTTGTACGCCTGATTCTCTGCCTTCATCATCAGGCGTTTGACATACGGGACCTTGCACGCAACCCCTTTGCGAACGCGCCTGCGATAGCTCTTAAGAACGCCACCAGCGACCTCGAACGCCGATACAAGATGCTGGGCGAACATTTTCGGGTGATCTTGGCGAAAGTCCTTGTACGCGATTCTGACCAAAGCGTTTCTCGAGGTGACCCTAGCTTGGATACCTGCACGGATCGCGTTGTTGACAGCCAATCTGAAGTCCTCGAGAAGTAGCTTCGCTTCCGATGGGAGATCCGTGTCCAGCCGGAAGACGATTCCCTTGATCAGCATCTGTTTCTTGACGCAGACCAGCATATTATGCTTCTTCAACTGCATGTAGCATTTGAGAATCAATATCCAAGCCCCCTGAAGTCTTCACCGCCCGAATTGTTCCAGAACCGCCTGGTTCCAAGGAACTGGTGAGAACAAGACCTCTCGGTCGGTACGCGGCAGGCGGAACAACAGTCCGCGCCGTCTAGCGCGCATCTGGACTATCATGTCCGAATGCTCGTACAAGAGGGTGGTGAGCGTAGGGCTCGGGCGGACCGGCTGATGAGTGTTGTTCGTGAGAATGGATACCGTCTCGCGCTCCTTCGTTATTCTGGATATCTGTTCCAGACATCTCCTTAGGAGCTGGTGCGATTCCATCCACTTCATGTCCTTGTCGAGGAACAGCTCTGTTATCGATGATACGATCACAGCCGATGGCGCGCTCCTCTCCACTTGCTCCTCGAGCTTGTCGTCTATTAGCGTTACAAGTTGGTATGCTGTAAATGCACGTGATATGTTGATGCGGGACAGTATGTCGCGCTTGTCCAGCCTCAAACGCTTGCACAGTGAGCTGATGGCGTACGGGTCAATCGTGTTGCCCCCGTCGATCCACACGACCTCCTCATCGAACTGAGAGATCGCTTTTATGCTGAGGAGGTGCAGCAGGCTTGTCGCATAGCTGTTGTCGCTGTCAAACAGCGTCACCTGGGCCGATCTGAAGCCTCCTATGAGTTCGTCCAGCTGCAAGATGGAGGTGTTGAGAGTTCTCTCGTGCAGCAGCGGTTCCTCATCAACGACGTGCACGAGAGACTCTTCGAGCGCGACCGTTTTGTGGAAGTTCAAGCGATCTCACCGGCACCGCATTATCTCCCCTTCGGGAGTTAAACAGATGCAGGGGGGAGCATAGTGAAACTAGTGCGCCGAATATAATCCAGGAAGTCAATCTGGAGACGAAATGGACCTCTAGAGAAAGCCTCCCCCTGGAAATGAGAAGTTAATGTTTAAGTACACTTAGAGCCCTCTTTGCTCAACGGTTCTAGGTAATCGTTGAGCGTTGTAGATAAGGGACTTGAGGAAAATGGCCCCAAGATCATCCTCCAGAGGACA
>JAHIZT010000025.1 GCA_018814355.1 Candidatus Thermoplasmatota archaeon
GCGGACACGCTTCGACTCCTTGCTTTCCCCGATACCGCGAACTGGTACTTCGACCGGCTTTTCCACATGCTCAGGAACGTGCTCAGGGTGGCAAGAGTCACCGTTGGGAAGCTGATGTCCACGCCGCTGCCGACGGAGAAATTCCTGACGGACCTGGAGAATCTCAAAGGGCGTTTGGCCTATGTCCAGGACCTGCTGACAGACCCTGAGATCACCTCCGTCAGACTGGTCGTGAATCCTGAGAAGATGGTCATCGCGGAGACGCAAAGGGCCTACACATATCTCTGCCTGTACGGTTACACTGTCGAGAGCATAGTCATAAACCGGATCATACCAGACGAGCTGGGGGACACTTACTTCAAGGCCAAGCTGGAGGAACAGAGGAGATATCTGGGGCAGATAGACGAGATATTCTCCCCGCTCAAGACGATCAAGGCGAGGTTGATGCCCAAGGAGGTCCTGGGCATGAAGGCCCTTGAGAAGCTCGGGGACGAGCTGTTCGGCAAAGGGGACCCGACCGAGGTGTATTCGACCGAGTCGCCCATGAAGATGTACGAGGAGGACAACGCCAGCGTCCTGGCAATCAAGCTGCCGTATCCCATGGAGCAGAAGCTAGAGCTTTATACGCGCAAGGACGATTTGACTCTGCAGCTAGGGGCGTTCAAGAAGTCCATAGTCCTGCCGCACTCGATGACCAACAAGAAGGTTCTCGGTGCGGACATGGAGGATGGCTGGCTCAAGATAAAGTTCGAGGTCGAGAAACATGGCAAGAGAAAAGGTAGGAAAGGGCGTCGAGGCCGCAAAGAGGCTGGAAAGGCACATTGAGGAGATCGCGTCCAAGCTCGCGACGAAGGACACGATGACCCACTTCGTGAACGCTGGAATGGAGATCATCCAGGCGGGCAACGCCGCCGTCAAGCAGATGAGCGTGCCCGAGGAGACCAAGATCAGGATACACAAAGCCCAGAAGGAGGTCCTGCTGGCGGCCAAGAGCGCGATCGATGTCGTGCTCTCAGAGATAGACAAGGAGATACCCGCAAAGGGCGCTGAGCTGAAGAAGATAGAGATAAGGCAGGTCAAGCGGAAATCGAAGTAGGATTCCGAATAACTCTGTCATCGGGCGCACATCTTTTTTAGCAGTATTCCATTACTGACCATCCGCCTTGGACAAGAGGGGGGAATCGTCAGTATGGTCAAGATGTTGGTACCGTACCCAGAGAACTGCACTGGCTGCAGGTTTTGCGAGATGGCCTGCACCATATATCATGATGGAAAGATCAACCACGCGGACGCTCGGCTGCAGGTGCACAGGAGAGGGGTCAAGGTAGACTTCCCATCTGTGTGCACGCACTGCGTGTCCTGCGGAGAGGACTGCTGCGTCCTTCACTGCCCGGTCGAGGCCATCAAGAAGAAGGACGGCATGGTCTACGTCGACCAGGAAGAATGCACTGCGTGCGGGGAATGCGTCGAGGTCTGCCCGTTCGGGGTGATGCGCATGGAGGAGAAGGCATTCAACTGCGACCTGTGCGGTGGAAGCCCGACCTGCGTCAAGTTCTGCCCGATGAAGGCTATCGTCTACGAGGAGCCGAAGCCGGAGCAGTATGAGAAGGTCAAGAAGCTTCTTGCGGTGGAGGAATGAAAATGAAGGGTTACACTGGCAAGATACTGAAGGTAGACCTCACGACGGAGAAGTCGCATGCCCGACCATTCGATGAGAAACATGCAAGGAAGTACCTGGGGGGCCAGGGGTTCGCGGTCGAGATCGTCTACCACGGCGTTCCCAAGGGCGCGGACCCGCTGGGACCGCAGAACGTGCTCGCGATGGCCGGAGGAGTATTCGACGGATTCCCAGTAGGGACCGGAGGGAAGGTCGCATTCGCCGCGAAGTCACCTGCCACGAACACGCTGGCCGAGAGCATCATGGGAGGCTCGATAGGTCCGGAGCTGAGGCACGCGGGATACGATGCTCTCGAGATAGTCGGCAAGGCGGAATCACCATCGTACCTTTACATCGAGAACGAGAGGATCGAGGTGAAGGATGCAGCGGACCTGTGGGGTAAGGACACTAGACAGGTACCGGAGATGCTGAAGAAGCGCCACGGCTGGGATGTCAAAGTCGCATGCATTGGCGTGGCGGGAGAGAAGCTCTCCAAGATAGCGAGCATCGACTGCGATGACAGACAGGCTGGCAGGGCGGGCTTGGGCGCGGTAATGGGTTCGAAGAACCTGAAGGCGATCGTGATCAGAGGCACGAACGACCTCGTCCCAGCAGAACCGAAGAAGCTGTTGGGAATAGCGTTCAGGTACCAGAAGATCTACGAGGCAGCGCCCTCGTTCATCGAGGACACGAAGTACGGCACGGGCGAGTTCCTTGGCTGGATAAACAAGGAGAAGGGCGTTTTCCCGACCAGGAACTTCCAGGAGAGCGTGTTCGCTGAGAGAGAGAAGATCGACCCGTACTACTGGGCCCCGAAGTATGTCACCAAGAACAAGGCATGTTTCGCCTGCACCAAACCATGCGGGAAGCTCTTCGAGGTCAAGAGCGGCAAGTTCGCTGGCGTTGCCATTGACGGCATCGAGTACGAGACGCTGTACTCGCTAGGCGGTGCATGTGGCAACTCGGATGTCGAGTCGGTCGCCAGGGCGAACGAACTGTGTGACCTGCTGGGCATGGACACCATCTCCGCCGGAGTCACCATCGGCTTCGCCATGGAGCTCATGCAGAGAGGCATCATCACTGAGAAGGACGTCGGGTTCAAACTTACCTGGGACAACGCCTCAGACGCGGTGCCCAGGATGGTAGAGATGATGGGCAACAGAAGGGGCTTCGGAGATGTGCTAGCAGATGGCGTGAAGGTCGCGGCGAAGAAGATCGGCAAGGGGGCCGAGAGATACGCCGTCCACACCAAAGGGCTCGAGCCACCCGCATACGATGTCAGAGGCATGAAAGGCCATGGACTGGCGTATATGACATCGACCAGGGGAGCCTGCCACCTGAGAGCCGGATTCTACGCGCCCGAGCTGGTCGGCAAGTTTTGGAAGTGGGAGGGCATTGACCGAGCCTCTACGGCTAACAAGGGATTCATGGTGTCCCAGACAGAGAACTTCATGTGCGTCTACGACTCGGTCGGCCTGTGCAAGTTCTCAAGAGGGTTCTACCTGATCGCGAAGCTGCCAGAAGTGATCGAGGCCATAACCGGCTTGACCTTCACGGAGGACGAGCTCCTGAAGATCGGGGAGAGGATCCACAACATGAAAGGCGCGTTCAACGCGCGCGAAGGTGTGACGAGGAAGGACTGGCTCCTGCCTCCAAGGATCCTACAGGACCCGATCCCGGAAGGACCGTCGAAGGGCCAGAAGATATCGGTCGAGGAGATGAACACGATGCTCGATGACTACATGAAGGCCCGCGGATGGACCATGGACGGCGTACCGACCCCTGAGAAGCTCAAGGAGCTCGACATAGACTGAGCTGATCGAGTCATAAACCCAGAGAAACCATTTCACTTCTATCCTATCGAAGCATGCTCATATCATCTTGAGCGTTTCAGCGAGCTCGTCCAGTTTCTTGAGCACGAGGTTCGCATCGCCCTTTCTGCCGATCACGGCGACTATGAGCGCTTTCCTTCCGGCGCCGACAACGACCAGCTTTGCGTCCTCGCTCTCCACGACCACGTGAATCGGGGTCCCGATCCTGAGTTCTGAGTGAGCGGTAGACGCAGCGCCCAGTAATGTCGCGCACATGATCCCGAAGGTCTCCATCGAGACGCCCTCTGGCACGTCGGCGGCGATGATGAGGCCATCCCTGCTGATGACGGCAGACGCGATTGCCCCTGAGTTCTGCCTGAGGGCTCTAAGCGCCGGTTTGAGTTCCATTCTAGTCACCTCCGAGCGGCTCCAGCCTGAAGACGCAGTGCTTGTCCCCTCTGCTGGTGCACTCGATCTCCTCGCAATGCAGCTTCCTGTGAGTCTGGGCCTCGTATATCTTCCTGACGATGCCCCTGAGCCTGTGGCACGTGCAGCCGTCCGACTGGCCGGACTCTATGGAGCCCTCGGCGACGGCAGTGGATTCCTGGAAGACGATGTTGTCGACCCATCCCCTGGCTCGCAGAAGGTTGGCGCAGACCTCGAAGTACTTCTCAGGCTCCTGCTGAGCTATCTTGGACATCTCCTCGCCGAGTATCATACCCTCTCTGAAAAAGAGACCGTAACAGGCCTGAGACATCACGCCTTCGTAGAGCTTCCGTATCTCTTCGAATTCTGACTGAGAGAGCTTTACGAACTTCATTAGACTCAGCTTGGGATTCGACTGGTGGATAATTAAGGTTTGGTCTCAAATTCCTGATAGGAAACCACCGCACGATACGCAATAGACGACTTCGTATGTGTTGCCAGAGGTAATCGCGCAGTGCGCGATCCAAGCCGATTTTCAGCAAGTGTGGTTTTATGTTCACCCCGTAAAGACTTTTATGGCGGGTACCCTATCCCAGCTGCGCTGGTATGATGTTCTCCGACGAGGATGGCCGACTGGCTGTCAAGATCGCGCGAGCCGCCGTCGAAAGCCATGTTAGACGCACGAAGTTCGAGGAACCGAAGGTGCCCGACATCTTCAAGAAGAACTACGGGGTGTTCGTGACACTGACCACCTATCCGGATGACCAGCTCAGGGGATGCATCGGCTATCCCGAACCCGTCATGCCGTTGATCAATGCGCTCAAGGACGCAGCGATCAGTGCATGCTCCCGCGATCCGAGATTCCCCGAGGTCAAGCCTGAGGAGCTCAAGCGGATCAGAGTGGAGGCGAGCCTTCTGACCGAGCCAGAGGAGGTCAAGGTGAAGAAGCCGAGGGAGTACATCTCGTGCGTCAAGATCGGGGAGGACGGGCTAATCATGCAGCGTGGATATGCCAGGGGTCTACTTCTGCCGCAGGTGCCGGTCGAGTGGCACTGGGACGCCGAGGAGTTCCTATGCCAGTGCTGTCTCAAGGCGGGCCTGATGCCCGACTCGTGGCTGCAAGAGGGCACCAAGATCTTCAAGTTCCAAGCAGAGGTGTTCTCTGAGGATAAGCCAGGCGAGGACGTGAGACGAAGGAGTCTCAGTGACGAACATGGAAGTTGTAGTGGAAGGTAACTGTTGCGTCTCCGGAAGAATGGAGAGGTGCTGCATAGGCATCGAGAACGGCAGGATACAGAAAGTAGCGAAGCTCATAGAGGGCGAGAAGGTCTTCCGATTCGGCACGAAGATCGTTCTCCCAGCCGCCATCGACGCCCATGTCCATTTCCGCGACCCTGGTCTGACGCAGAATGAGGATTTCGGGACGGGTTCCTTGGCGGCGATCCACGGGGGCGTCACATGCGTCTTCGACATGCCAAACACAAAGCCACCTACTACAACGCTGTCCGCGCTCAGAGATAAGAAAAAGATAGCTTCATCAAAGAGCATGGTGGACTTCGGCCTGTTCGCCGGTGTTAGGCCCGGCCTGGATGTCGAGGCACTGGCGAAGGAGGCGATCGGGTTCAAGCTCTACATGGCCAGCACGACCGGTGAACTTATGGTGCCCTCCCTCGAATCGGTCAAGAAGGAGATCGCTGCAATTGCAGCGACAGAGAAGGTCCTCGCGGTCCACGCGGAGGATGAGTCCCTTCGTAGGAAAGAGATCGAGGATAGCCTGGAAGATCATCTCAGGAACAGGAACAACGAGTGTGAGAGCAGCGCGATCAGGAAGGTGAAGGTTGCTGCGAACGGCTGCAAGCTGCATATATGCCATGTGTCGGGGAAGGCTTCTCTGCCGCTTATTCAGGGAGTCCCTAATCTGACCTCCGAGATCACCCCACATCATCTGCTCTTCGATATCAGCTCGAAGTTAGGTACTCTCGCCAAGGTCAACCCGCCGCTCAGGAAGAGAGATGACAGGCACGCGTTGTTCCAGGCGTTGAAGGAAGGCGTATTCGACATGATCGCCTCGGACCACGCACCATATGCGATCGATGAGAAGAAGGAGGACTTCGACTACGCCCCGACGGGAATGCCAGGGGTAGAGACGATGGTCCCCCTGATGCTGAATCTGGTGAAGGAGAGGCACTTGGACATCACCGGCGCGGTGGGGATGCTCTCCGAGCGACCCGGTGAGGTGTACGGCCTGGCCAAGGGGAAGATCGCGCCAGGGTACGACGCCGACCTGATCGTTGTTGACATGACGCGCAGCACGATCATCAAAGCGGACAACCTGCACTCGAAATGCGGGTGGACGGCCTACCAGGACATGCCAGGGATATTCCCGCAGGCCGTATTCCTCAGGGGCCAGCTAATGGTAGAGAATGGTTCCCAAGTGGGTGAGAGGATAGGAAGGGATGTCCTTGGCTCAAGGTAGCGAGCCATTGGAGATAGACTACTCCGAGGTGGACGGCAGGACCTACAGATGTGTCGACGGGTGCGCCCTTTGCTGTTTATGCCAGCCTGAGCTGCTCCCCGAGGAAGAAACCAAGTTCCGAGCCGACCCGAGGCTCTCCGATGGGATGGCTGACAGGCACATCTCGCCGGAGGTGCGAGGCGCGGCGATCAAACTCATGGGAGCGCATGGCTCGTGCCATTTCTTGAAAGACAAACGCTGCAGGATATACCAAGACAGACCGCACTTCTGCAGGGCATTCCCTGTCAACGTATTCGTAGGGTGGAGGATCCAGCTCAACGCGAACCTGTCGTGCAGAGGCATGGGACTTGCCGGCGAGAATCTGGATGATGTCGCAAAGGGCATCCTCTCTGAATACGAGGAAGAACGCTTGCGTTCGGAGCTCGGCACGGCGAAGAAGGTCTTCACGGAGTTCGTGAGAAACACCAGAGACACGTGGGTCGCACAGTCGTTCTCGTCGGTCAGAGGCGCTGGACATGCGCTCGCGGACGAGCTGGTCGAGGAGCTCGGCCTCAGCAGGTTGTTGACATACGCCGAGCACGGTAGAACCAAGCAGAACGCGTCTGCAACGGACATCGCGAGACTTGTCCGGAGGACGGAGGCTGAGGCGAATGTCGAAGAGAGGGCGCTGATAGATGGAACGGAGTTGTTCGATCTTCCCGATCTGAGCCTGCTGCCGATATACATCGATGACATGAACAGATGGAAGATCTTCAGGTTGGTCGGCAAGGAGATAGTGGGCTACGAACTCTCCGAGGACGGATCCACCAGGGAGTCGTCGAGAACCAACCCTTCGGACATAGAACTCATGCCCATCTCCTCGTCAGGAAAGACCGCCTTCAAGGAGTACATGGCACTGGTCAACGCCCGAGACTGCTTCCTTGGGCACGCGGCCTACCTGTGTGACATGGACGGCTATGAGTACAACTTCGCCCAGGTGTACCTAGGCGCGCTCGCCAACAACGCGACCGACCTGTGGTGGAGGGCGTCGTTCCTCGCAAGACTGGCTGGAAGAACAGACTTGGGACCGGAGGAGGTCCGGGAGGGAGTGATCTTCTTCGACATGGATCTGCTGGACCTCCCGACGATAGGTGCGTTCATCTGATGCTCCCTCTCGAGCTGTTACGATATTCGTCTCGAAATGAAGTCGATTTTTGTTCAGTTCGAACCAAAGCCATCGAAAGCGTTATGAATACGAATACGTTGTACTGTTTTCGAATGTTTTGGGGGGGAGCCCTTGACGGATAAGCAAATCTCAGTAACGCTTGACAAGAACGACAAGATAATTCTGAAAATGCTTCAAGAGGACTGCAACATCAGTCTCAAGAAGATCGGGGAGAAGACAGGACTCTCCTCGTCCACTGTGCACTACAGGGTCAACAGGCTGATCGAGGACGGCGTGATCACGGGGTTCAAGGCGATCGTGGACCCGCTCAAGGTTGGCAAGGAGATACTGGCCATTTCACTCGTGACTGGCAGGTATGGCCCGGACTACTCCAAGAAAATCGGAGAGAGGATCGCCAAGATACAGGGCGTTTGGGCGGTCTACTTCCTGCTAGGGAACATCGACTTCGCCGTCCTCCTGCGGGCATCGTCAAGGGAGGAGCTCAAGGACATCGTCGATTCTTTCATCAAGATCGAGGACGTCGAGAGGTCAAACACATACCTCATACTCGAGAGGTTGAAGGAAGACATGACCGTCCAACTCTGAACAACTGGTCGAAGGGCACATCTCTACATCCCCCTTTCTGAGACGTTTTCGACCATGCCAGCATAGCGGAGCTTGACGATGGTCGAACCGCAAAGCTTTAAGTACGGTACCCGATATCAGGCCATCAGGTGATTTATTTGATCAAGCCCCTGGCTGTTCTGAACAAGTCAATCAACCAGCAGGTTATCGTCGAGCTCAAGGGGAAGAGAGGGTACAGGGGTGTCCTGGACGGCTACGACCCTCACATGAACCTAGTGCTCAGGAACGCTGAGGAGACCTACGAAAGCCAGGTCGTCCGGAAGATGGAGACTACCATCGTCCGCGGGGACAATGTGATTTACATATCACCGTGAGGTAGGGCCGGATGACAAAGGGCACTCCATCGATGGGGAAGCGAGGCAGCAAGAAGACGCACATAATCTGTCGTCGCTGCGGCAAGCGCGCTTATCACGTGAGACACAAAACTTGTGCTTCGTGCGGTTTCGGCGCAACGGCCAAGCTGAGGCATTACAATTGGGCCAAACAGCACTGAGATGAAGCATATTCCTTGGAAGGGGGGTAAGGTCAATGGAGACTGAGCACCCGCAGGACGAGTGTGGCATCTTCGCCACTGCTGCCATTAACAACGTTTCAGTGGACATCTTCTACGCGCTCAGAGTGCTCCAGCATAGAGGCCAGGAATCGGCCGGAATAGCGGTCTACAACAACGGCATCAAGGCCATCAAGGGCATGGGTTTGGCGCATCAGGCCCTCAAGACAGACGACATAAACAATCTGAAGGGAGAGCTTGGCATCGGCCATGTCCGGTACTCCACGGTCGGATCATCAAACATCGAAAACGCGCAGCCCATCGTGGTCTCAACCAATTATGGCGACATTGCCCTCGCGCACAACGGAGAGATAGTCAACGCTGACAAGATCATGGACGAGCTCAAGAGGAAGGGTTGGGCGTTCATCACCTCATCCGACTCGGAGATCGCAGTGCGGCTGTTGGCGAACGACATCGCCAACACTGGAGACCCCGTCCGGTCGCTCAAGAACCTGATGACGATGCTCCAGGGATCCTATTCAATGACGATCATGATCGACAACCGGGTGTTCGCCATGAGGGATCCACTAGCCATCAGGCCTCTATGCGTTGGACGCACCAAGACAGGGTTCGCGGCGGCCTCTGAGAGTGTCGTCTTCGACACGCTCGGCGGAGAATTCATCAGAGACGTCGAGCCGGGGGAGATCGTCGAACTGCTTCCCGGAGAGATCAAGTCCATCAAGACGGGGCTGTCAAAGGGGAAGGCACACTGCATGTTCGAGTGGGTCTACATCGCTAGGGCCGACTCGAGCCTCGACGGAAAGCTCGTCTATGAGGTCAGACGGAGGATCGGCCAGAGGCTGGCGAAGGAGCAGCCTGTCGAAGCGGATGTCGTGGTGCCCATTCCCGACTCGGGAAGGTCTCATGCGATCGGGTACTCAGAGGAGTCGGGCATACGCTACTCCGAGGGGCTGATGAAGAACAGGTATGTGGAACGCACATTCATCATGCCGGAGCAATCGGATAGGGTCACTAGCGTCATGCTGAAATTGAACCCACTCAAGAGCGTCATCAAGGACAAGAGAGTCGTCCTCGTGGACGACTCGATCGTTAGAGGCAACACGATCAGGCAAATCGTGCAGATCGTCAGGAACGCTGGAGCGAAGGAGGTACATGTCAGAGTTGGCTCTCCTCCAATACGCGCTCCCTGCTACTTCGGGATCGACATGAAGACGAGAGAGCAGTTCGCAGCCACCGGCAGGACCATCGAGAAGATCGGCAAGATGATCACGGCCGACAGCCTCGGATACCTTTCTGTGGAAGGGCTCGTTGAGTCGATTGGTCACCCTGCGGGCGACTTGTGCCTGGGATGCCTAACCGAGGAATACCCGATCCCTGTACCTGGAGAGAAGGTCCGGTACCAGAGAAAGATAGACTCGTTTATGTAGTCCCAGCCTGGACGATGCTCGGCAAGTTTTAACTAGACCTACTCTATACATCGCAAACCAACATGGGCCGGTAGATCAGCGGCAGATCGCCCGCTTGGCATGCGGGAGGTCGCGAGTTCAAATCTCGCCCGGTCCACGCTGCCTTTTCTACTGAGGTAGAGCCGACGCGTTGCATAATCCACCGACCTCATTTGAATGCAGTCTCCATTGATTGCCTGTTTGATGCAGAGCCATATGCGCGAACTCGCGTGCGACAAACCCTGGGAAGGGAATGCCGACTCGCACAGCTTATACCCGTGGAGACCATTCGGAACGAGTAGATATTGATGGCGGTCGTTGAGGACTTGCTGCTGGGCCTTCTGCTAGGGGCATCCTTGATACTCCTATCCTTCTCGCTCGTCTCTTACAGGAGAAGCGGCCTGAAAGGGCTCTTGCTGTTGGCTGTCGGCCTCTTGATCCAGATCGCACTTACAGCCGCTCTACTGCTTGTAGGTTTGATGACTGAATGGTTCGCTGGCATGGAGTGGTGGGTCGCGCCCTCGGTCGGCGCTCTCGCGCTCGTCATTGTCCTTGTCATCGGCACGCTCGGAGGAAGGGGCCTTGAAAGATCCCCTTGAACTCGGGAACAGAAAGCGAATCTTCGAAGCCATCCGCCAGAACCCCGGAGTCCATTTCAGGGAACTCCAGAGACTCACCAGCATGCCTATCGGTGTCCTCAGTTACCATTTGAACTACCTTGTCGACAGGGGCCTCCTGACGGTCGACAAGCAGGAGAGCTTCACGAGGTACTTCCCTGGCGGTCAGTTGGGAAGGGACAAGCAACAGATGCTTGCGGCGCTCAGGCAGGAGATCCCGAGGGGCATCATCCTGTTCCTTCTCATGAACCCTGGCGCGACCCACGGCGAAGTCCTGCGGAGCTTCACCATCTCCGGAGGAACCCTCTCGTATCACATCAAGAAGCTCGTCTCGAGGGGGCTGATAAGAATGGACAAGGCCGGCAGGGAATCGCGCATGACCGTCATCGACCCCGACAAGGTGTCCGACCTGCTCATCGTCTATCGGAGGTCGTTCCTCGACAAACTCGTCGACGAGTTCGTCGCGAGCTATATCGGTGCCGGGGGATTGCCGGCTCAAGAAGCAGGGGCCAGGACAGACAGCGAATCTACGGGCGCCCCCGATAGTACCGGTTCCTCTGAAGATCCACCGGATCAGCGGGGTCCCGACTCTCGTTCCTAGTCGTCAGCAGGTAGGCGCCTGTGCCGCCGACAGAGGCGAGCCCTACGATGATCCCGACCCCAATCCACAGCAGCGAGGGTGTGCCTGGCAAAAACACGATGGCCCCGCCGCCACCGCCTAGCACGCCTATGCTTGGGTCGTGGTCAACGGTGATCGTGTCCGAGGACAACGGGGTCGACAGGTATATTGTCAGGGACTCGCCGTCGGTCCTGTAATGTGTTGAAACGTTCACCAGGCTGGCGCCGGCAGGGGTCGAAATCCTCGCCTGTCTCGCCCATGAGAAGTAGCCATCAGGCACGCCCGTATCGTTCACGAAATCAACCATCTGCTTGAACTGGTCTCGGGACTGGAAGGTGTGAGTCACAAGGGTCGATCCCTCAGTCTCGTTCATCGATGGGTCGCTTCCGCTCACGGTCCCACCGGCCTGATAACCTCTGAAAGTATAGTGACCTGCGCTCGAAGTGGGCGTGTACGATGCGTCATCCATCTTCATCAGCGCAATCTCCAGCGCCAGACTGTCGACAGGCAACGGTTTCATGACTGTGACGCCAACATCGAACTTCAACTCCGAGCTGCCGTTCACTGGATACTCCGGAGACTGGGGGACTCCCTGGTAGGCCGCGAAGTAGTTGCGTGCAGACACCTGAAATCTGACGGTGACCTCGGCCCAGCTCTGGACGGTCGATTGAGGTCCGCCTGGGCCCAATCCGTTGGGACCACCGTATCCAGCTCCTCCGACCCTGACCATGTCAAGCGTGGCAGTGAGCTGCAAAGTCACAATCTTTCCTTGATCGGTATCCTTCAGCTGAGGTCCTGAGACCGTCCAGATCGTGTGGTTCGTTGGTGCCCTGAACTCGACCATGCTGGGTGAGAATCCGTTCCCGAAGCTGGCGTTGTATCCCAGAAGCGCGCGCAACACGAATCCGTCGCCTGTCAAGTTCGTGAGATTCCCCGCCCTGACAGTCGCCGCGGGGAACGAGTTCGATATCAGTGTCGTGGTGTTCGCACTGTGTATCTCGATGCCGTTTCCTCCCACTGAATAGGTTATGTCCTCAGCGTCTTCAGCTAATGCGCTGCCTGAGCTCCAGGACATTGATACCATGATTGTGAGTCCCAGGAACAAGACCGTCGCCGTTCGTGCAGTCATATCATGTTTCACATGCAAGAGCCAGATAATAACAAATTTGGTACAACGTTAGAACACTTCGTTCGAGCGGGTCTCAGCGGCTCATTGGATTCATTGAGGATTGCTCTAACCTTTGAAGCTTGCACCACAAGCGCCTTAACCCATCATTCGAAGTCATGACATCGAGGCCTACAAGGCCCGAAAAAAAGAGGGGTGAAAAACGAAATGACATCGAAGCTGATGGTGGCCGTAATGGTCGGAGCCGCCGTTATGTTCGGGGCAGCCGGGGTAGTGTCGGCAGCTGGCGCTAACGCCAGTGGCGACTGTGATCAGACCCAGGACCAGACCCGTCTTCAACTGAAGGATGGGTCGTGCTGCGAATGCGACTGCGAGGGCAACGACTACAGCTGGAGCCACTACCACAACTGGAACTACAACTACCGCGGTTCGGCATAGATCTACAGGCCCTGCCGTCGTACAGAAACCTCTTCCTTTCATGGTTTTGTGAGTTACGAAGAACCCTTGACGACCTCCAGTCTATCGACACAGCCAAACGGTTCGCCCGTGGAATTCCTCGCCATCACGGCGAAGATCTGCCAGTAAGAGACGAATTCTTTCTCCCGTCTTCCCTCAGATTGATGACACATCCAGGGGGCAATATGCTAGATATCGAGACAAGATTGAATCTTTTCGATGCAGGTGTCGCGAAAAGCGACCTCGAAATACAGCAACACTTGATTGTTTCTACCAACACTCTTTGTGAAGAACAGTTTCTTCGGCATTATACACATGAATTCTGTAGTTCCTTCAATCAAGGTCCAAAAACTAGGTCTCATGAGACACTTCCTGTGGCTATGACGCCTTGTGCACAGTTTATCTTGTGTCCTGCCAGCGGCGCAATGCATAAAACCGTGATGGGCTATACTGTTGATGAGATTCGATGAGAAAGAGTGAGAAAAGGTAAGAACCTCTGGAGGAGCCGGCCTCCTCGATCCCCGATTCATTCCTAGCGCAACAGGCAGCTTGTGGGGATTCACTATCCTTCGTTGTCGGCGTCGGATATCGCTCCAGATCCCAGGTTGCGTTGGGGAACGAGGGGACCGACAGTGGCCAGACGGGACAGGACGGACACTTCGAAGTGCCGAGAGTCCCGCTGACTTGAGGAGTGATCATGTTCCAGACTCAATTCAGGCATTATGTGATAGAGCTAGCCCATCGCCACGGGCATCTGATCGCGGTACAGGCGTTTGTAGCAGTGGCAAACACGCTTGCTAACTCCTTTGCGCTTATTTACCTCGTTAGACAAGGGGCGAGCTATCTCGAATGCTCCGTCTTCGTCCTTATCGCGATAGTCGTGTCGCTATTGCTAGTGTCATTTGCCTCAAGAACGATTGTGAAGAACTTCTCGTCATCCGTCACCACAGCACTGGTGTGTCTCGCCGGGTATTACCTGCTACTGATGACCCTTCATGGCTGGCCCCTGGTGGTGATCCCTCCCGTGTTCTTTGGCACATACGTGGTCACGTTTTGGGTGCCATACAACGTGCTCATCATGCACATCACTTCGCGCGCGAAAAGAGGTGCAATCATAGGTTTCTACTTTCTCATATTCCCACTCGTTGGCGTCTTGACTCCGGCCCTCGGCGGCTTGATCATATTGTTGTCTGGCTATCAGGCACTATTCGCGATCGCCGCTATCTTAGCCGTTGCTAACATCGTGTTCATCTTTGGTCTGAAGGTCTTTCGAGAGATGAAACACCGGATAATCATACCCGAGCTCCTTGAGTCTCTCAAGATCAACATGATCGGGCGGCTGCACATAGACATCGATTTCAAGGCGGTGGACTGGAGACTTAGAACTGCGCTCTTCGCAGAAGGTATTCAGGACGGCATCTTCTGGATATTCATCCCCCTGGTAAGCTTCGAGTTCGCGAAATCGGAGATCGGTGCTGGTGGCTACCTCTCCCTGTTCGCCGTGTGGGGAGCGATTATGACCATCGCGCTTGGTTATCTTTCCGATCGGCTCAAGGACAGAGCCTCGATAGTGAGGATCGGTGCGGCTTTCGCTGCAATCAGCGTTCTTGTTGCGTCCTCAGCGACGGATCCAGCACGGTATCTCTCTTCGATGAGCATGGCCTTCTTCTGGATAGCCATGGTCCCCTCATTCCTCTTCACGATGCTTCTGGACAAGATGGAGAAGTTGAAGAAGAAGGGAGTCATTGTCAGGGAATTCCTGCTGGACTCAGGAAGACTAGTCGGCGTTCTTGCCACAATCATACTTCTGCTCCTGAATGTGAGGCTGGCCGATGTGATGGTCATCGCCGGGGTGGCGCTGGCGACGATCATAATCGTGAGGTAGTTGAGAGATCCATACAGAGGGAAACTTATGCTAGTAATCGTAGCCAATCGTCTTCCAGTGACCATAGAAAAGCATGGCGGGTCAGTCGAATTCGCGCCGAGCACCGGAGGACTGACATCGGGTCTCAAATCGTTCCATGACAAGAGCACCATGAAGTGGGTAGGGTGGCCAGGGCCGGTCCAACCAAAGGATCAGCGGAGCGTGGCACGAAGGTTGGTGAACGACTTCGGGTTCTTTCCAGTCTTCCTGACCCCTGCTATGATAAGAGGGTATTACACAGGCTTCTCTAACAGCACGCTGTGGCCTCTCCTCCATTCCTTCCCAACCTATGCCAGATATTCGTCCGCTGAGTGGCGCGCCTACAAGCAGGTCAACACGCTCTTTGGCGAGCAGATCATGCGGATGATAGAGCCAGGAGACACGGTGTGGATTCATGACTACCATCTGATGCTCTTGCCTGCCTACATCAGGGAGAGAGTTCCGGGCGCCAAAATCGGCTTCTTCCTCCACACGCCCTTCCCGCACTATGACACCTTGAGGTTGATCCCCTGGCACCGCGACATTGTCTCTGGCCTGCTAGGTGCGGATCTCGTGGGGTTCCACACGTACGACTATTCACAGTCCTTCCTCGGAAGCATAAGGCACATCCTCGGACTCGACAATCGCATAGGCCAGATTGTAACCAGAGGCAGGGCTGTCCAAGTCGATGTTTTCCCCATCAGTGTGGATTTCGACCAATACTCAACGTCCTCCGAGAGACAGGCAGTGAAGAACCGCATCGCCAGGCTGCGCAGGCAGACTGGAGATCTGAAGACCATCTTCTCAATATCTCGTCTCGACTACACGAAAGGCATCCCGCACCAGCTGCTATCAATAGAACGGCTGCTCGAGACACATCCGGAGATGAGGAGGAAATTCGTCTACCTGAGCGTCGTCGTGCCATCGAGGGAGAGGGTCGACCTCTACAGGCAATTGAAGAGGGATATCGATGAGATCGTTGGTCGTATCAACAGTAGGTTCGGAACCATGGACTGGATGCCGATTCGCTATATGTACCGCAGGTTGGACGACGACGAGCTGAGCGCACAATACGCGTCGGCCCATGTGGCACTCGTGATGCCCCTCAACGACGGAATGAACCTCATAGCAAAGGAGTACATCGCCTCGCGTGCTGATGAGACGGGAGTACTGGTCCTTAGCGAGATGGCCGGCGCCTCGAAGGAGCTCCTTGAGGCGCTCATAGTCAACCCAAACGACGTGGACGAGATTGCGGGGTCACTGCATAAGGCCCTGACGATGCCGATTGTCGAGCAGATCAGGAGGAACAGGATAATGCGCGCGCGCCTGCAGAAGGCTGACATCCATCGATGGGTCGCGCGTTTCCTGGAAAAGCTGGAGGAGGCGGTGAAGTCATCTGATAACCTGATGACTATGCTGATGACCGACCGCACCAAGTCCGAGATTCGAGAACGCTATGCATCTGCGCGAAAGCGGCTGTTTCTCCTCGACTACGACGGGACCCTCGTCCATTTCGCGGCAAGACCTTCCTCGGCCGCGCCATCGCATCGAGTGCTGAGTGTATTGGGGTCGCTTGCGACCTCAGGTTTGAATGAGGTCTTCCTGATCAGCGGCAGAAAAAGAGAGGACCTGTTGGCCTGGTTCGGAGACTTGCCGATATCGCTCGTTGCGGAGCACGGTGTGTGGCTGAGGTCTCGGAGCACAGGTAGATGGCAATCGCTGGTCAAGGACAAACCTGTCTGGAAGAATCGCATTCGGCCGGTCCTTGAACTGTTCGTGGAGAGGATCCCCGGCTCGGCGATAGAAGAGAAGGATTTCTCGATCGCATGGCATTATCGAGAGAGCGATCCCGAGTTGGGGCCATCGGCCTCAAGAGAGCTGATAGACGCCCTGACGCATCTGACTTCGAATCTGGACATATCTGTCATGATTGGGAACAAGGTGGTGGAAGTCAAGAGCACCCATGTGAACAAAGGACTCTTCTACGTACGACATCTGTCCTCGAAAAAATGGGACTTCATCTTCTCCGCCGGCGACGACGAGACCGACGAGTACCTCTTCGATAGATTACCGCGAGACAGTGTATCCGTCAAGGTGGGAATCTCGGCATCCTCGGCAAAATACTCTATGCAGAATCCCGAGGATATCCTTGACTTCCTCGATAGCCTTTCCGGGCTTTGAGGACGTTCGTCGAAGGCATGGCCTTGGAATTTTGTGACCACAGCTGGATCAAGGATCGGCAGCACGAAGGGAGACTCATCCTTTCCGGACAAGATTTACAGGCTTCCGCACTTCAAGGAGTACGAGGCATGGCTTCAATCCGGAGGGGCACGTGCTCCCCGTCCCGAACAGCATCAGCTACAGGGCGCCTGAAGGATGAAGGAGAAGACGAGGCTCAGAACTGGCCCAGCCACACGTCCGACCACGGAA
>JAHIZT010000026.1 GCA_018814355.1 Candidatus Thermoplasmatota archaeon
CATCGCCTATGAAAACCCCATAGGGAGGAAAGGGCCTAGGTCCGAAAGACCTTAGGTAGGTAGGACGATTGGGATACGAGGAATTGGTGATGCGATGTCCTTGTTGCGAAACCGAGAATCCAGATGATGCTATTTATTGCGCATGGTGCAAGAGGCCTTTTGGCCTCAAGCCCGACGAAATAGCACTTTGGCATATCGAAAACAAGGATGGCCAAATCAGGGGGATGTACAAGGGTACGATTGAGAGGTTTGGTTTCGCCTTGAAGATAGTGACAGGGCTCACTGGTGTCACGCTCTTTCTGACAGGTCTTTCAAATGCGGTCAAGTTAGAGTTACATCCTTCCTCAGGAGATTGGGTGCTGATGCTAGGCGGTATCGTCGTTGGTGCTTCGCTATTCTTGTATTGGCCATACATCGAATGGAAAAACAAGAAGAAAGGGGTATAGCTCCGATCTCACGCTAGAAGGACATGGAACAAAAGGATGAGCTAGGGAACAATGCTATTCATTTTGTCTACGAGCTATTTGAATAGGTTGTAGACACAAGCTTCATTTCGGGCTCCAGGAAGGCAATCTAAGCCGATAAAACTCTCCAGAGCGCTTGAGGTCGTATATGAAGATCGAGAGCGCTATGATCGACATTGCGGTGGCTATGGCAATCGTGCCCTTGAAATCGAATGCCATCACCGCCACTCCGCCGAGGACGGGTCCTATGATGCCTGATATGCTCATCGTGCTGGAGAGAAGCCCGGCCGCAGTTGCCTTCTCCACGTTCCGGTCCATCACGTACCTGAGGCTTCCGACATACAGACACGCCCAAGAGAATGCTAGAAGGGCTTGAGAAGGTATGATCTCCCAATAGCTGCCAGCTAACGTGAATGTGAAGAAGGTCAATGCTGAACTCCCAAGGCCGACGGCGACGAGGAGCGACGGGTCGTACCTATCCAGGAGCATCATGAAAAAGAATTGGCCGACCGAATTCACACCGTAGATGACGCCTATCCATTGGTGGGTCGCGCCTATGCTCTCGAGAAAGAGAGGGTACGTGACCCATATCATGCTGGCTCCAGTGTGTCTTATCAACATGGATGAGTACACTCGCGCGTTCTTCTTGATCAGATTTCTTGGAAAGAACGGAACCTGCATCCTTGCATCGGTTTTGAATGGCAAGCTCAGGGCGATGGCGAACGACACGAACACTATGATCGCGCAGAAGATGTAGGCGTCCTCGTACCTCACAAAAGCCACCACCGCATTGGTGCCGATCGCCCAGCCAAGGGCACCCCAGGCGCTGAATGCGCCCATCTTGCCCTTCATGTCGTATGCGTATGCGAGAAGCGCAGCCGGGAACATGCCCGAGCAGAACCCGATCAGTATCCTGACTGAGGCAAAGAGGACAAGCCCTCCCCAGGCCAAGGATGCGACCTGCAAGAGGGTTGCTATCCCGGACAGGAGAAGACCAGCTAGGAGGATGTTGCGTCGGCCGTAGACGTCAGAACCACGGCCGAAGATGTAACTCGAAATGAATCCGGCCGCAGCAAACCCGCCCGCTATCAGACCGATGGTCCCTTTCGAGGCCCCCAGCTCGTTCTGGAGTATCAGCGGGACGATGACAACGGGACCAAACAGGCCCGCGTTTGAGAGCAGCTGTATGGTCTCTGGTTTCATCGATGGCGAGAATCAGAGAGTACTATATCCCACTTTTGGGCCAGTCGGGCTGGATGTTGGGGAGGGCTGTGTTCTACCAGCCGAGCCTGTCGAGAGTGCGGTCCTTCTTGGTCTTCTTCTTGAATTCCTTGTAGTGCGCCTGGCACAGATGAACGCTCTTCGATGGGTCGGCTATACTCAGTCCCGCTTTCTCGACCTTCTTTCCTGAGATGGACCTTACCGCCTCGGCCTTACAGCCCTCGATTTCGCACATCTGGACCTTGTCCACAGCATGCCTCGGTTCGGGCATGCACCGCTAATCCGGATGATGGTATTAAAAGCGTTCGCAAGATCGAATCAACACCAAAACCAATAATACGCTGTGAGTGTGTTGCGCGTCTCATGCCTCTTGTCGCACCATCGATACTGGCTGCGGACTCCTCAAAGCTTGGTGAGGAGGTCTTGAGAGTGTCCCAAGCAGGAGCGGACTACATCCACATCGATGTCATGGACGGCTTCTTCGTGCCCAACATCACGATAGGCCCGTCCATGGTCAAGAGCCTGCGGCAATACTCGAGCCTCCCGTTCATTTCGCACCTGATGATCACTCATCCAGAAAGGCACGTGAAGGCTTTCGCAGATAGCGGATCCGACATTATCGAGATCCACATCGAGGCCGAGCAAGATGTGAAGCAGACGCTACGCATGATCCGCGATCTGGGCAAGAAGCCGGGACTCGCCGTGAATCCTCCAACTCCAATCGACAAGGCGTTTCCATATCTGGACGAGATCGACCTGCTCTTGGTCATGTCTGTGAACCCTGGCTTCGGGGGTCAGATGTTCATGCCCGAGGTCCTTCCGAAGATAGGCCTGGCAAAGAAGGAGATGGAGCGCCTTGGCAGAAGCGTGCCCGTGGAGATCGATGGCGGCATAACGCCGGAGACTGGAGAGCTTGCGGCGAGGGCGGGTGCTGACATCCTGGCCGCCGGCACATCGGTGTTCAAGGCACCCAGCATGAGGGCGGCCATCGAGGCACTTAGGATGTGTGGCGCCTCGAAGGATTAATATCGTCGTGGATGCTCAAGGGGTCTGGTCATATGTCTGAAAGATTGCTTGAACACCCATTGCTCGTGTACGTCACGTTCGTGCTACCTATGCTGCTTCTGGTTGTGGGAATCGCGGTCAACGCGAGCGTCTTCCTGATCATGCTGGACTTGGCCTGGCTAGGCGTTTCGTTCATAATCCTTTACCTGCCGATCGCTTCGGACAACGGCTCTTCGCAGTGAGTCGGTCCATGCCAGTCTTGAGACCTTTGGGAGTTGACGGTCTATGGGAGTCGACATCTCGGGCCTGATCGAGGCCAGGAAGATCGCGCTCGAGGACCTCACTGGCAGGTCCATCGCGATCGATGCGTTCAACACCCTTTACCAGTTCCTTTCGATGATCAGGCAGCCCGATGGTACCCCCCTCATGGACAAAGACGGCAGAGTCACGTCTCATCTGTCCGGACTGTTCTACAGGAGCGCTGCCCTTCTGGAGCTAGGGATCAAACCCGCATACGTTTTCGATGGGAAACCGCCAGAGCTCAAGAAGAAGACCATCGAGGCCCGGAAAGCTGCGAAGGTCGTGGCTGAGAAAGAGTGGAAGAAGGCTCTTGAAGAGGGTGATCTCAAGAGAGCTCTGTCGAAGGCGACCAGGACATCGAGGCTCGATTCGGACATGATTGAGGAGTCTGTCTCTCTTCTGGACGCGATGGGCATTCCGTGGATCAAAGCTCCCGGCGAGGGGGAGGCTCAGATGAGTCACATGGCCAGAAGAGGGGATGTGTGGGCAGGCGCCTCCCAGGACTTCGATGCGATCCTGTTCGGAACGCCCAATCTTGTCAGGAACCTGACGCTCGCGGGAAAGCGCAGGCTGCCCTCTGGAAAGACAGTCGATGTCTTCCCTGAGGTTGTGACCTTGGGTGAGGTCCTGTCTGCGCTCGAGGTCACCAGAGAACAGCTGGTGGACATGGGCATACTCATAGGCACCGATTTCAACGAAGGAGTCAAGGGAATTGGGCCCAAGAAGTCCTTGACGCTCATCAAACGTCTGGGGAGTCTGGAGGCGATAAGGGCGGAAGGAAAGGTCCAGGTGCCTGAGGAGTTCGGGGAAGTCAGGAGAGTATTCCTGGAACCTGAGGTTACTGATTCGTATTCATTGAAATGGAAGGAGATAGATGGAGAGAAGGTCCGGAGAATCATGTGCGATAGACACGGATTCTCGGTCGACAGGGTGGATGCTGTAGTCGCGAAGATCACCGCCAAGGATAATGTGAGGTCCCAGAAGAGCCTGGACTCCTGGTCGTGATTCTAGAAGGATCTTGTAGCGATTGACAACGCCCCTCAGAGATCCATCTCATGCTGCGACTCGGTGTTGAAAGAGCAGCGCCGATCTCGCCTTGTTCATGGAATCCGTCCTGCGGAGACCCCCCAATCCATTGGAGGGAGGAAGCAGGTCGTCCGACCCTCCGCAACTTCTGATCCCTGATATGCCTCGCTATCGCTTCCGCAGACACATGCCCCACCGTCCCAATGTGATAGCTCGGGCTCCATAGATGCCCCTCCCGGGACATTGTCTGCAGGATTGGATGCTCGTCGAACAACA
>JAHIZT010000027.1 GCA_018814355.1 Candidatus Thermoplasmatota archaeon
AAGACTCTGAAGCAGAAATACGCAGACCGGATAGAGTCCAGAGAGGACACCTACTAAGCTCTCAGAAGCCGAATCATTCGCCAAAAAGTTTTATATCGGGTTACCACCTTAGGCAAAATCCTAAGTATATGTGCCGCCTATACCCTGTCTAGGCCGGAGCTAGGCACATCGCACCTGCGAAGTGAAAAGGCATGACAAGGAAGAAGGCGATATTCGATGAGAAGATCCAACGAAAACTGCTAGACGCGTGTAGCGAGAATGAGTACATCCCAATATTCTTGATGCTCAAGCTTGGGATGCATCCAGTCGATGTACTCTATCGGGATGGACGCTGGAAGGTTCGCAAGAATGGAGAGCGAATCTGGCACGATGGAATGAAGTTCGACGGGGAATGGCTAGAGTACCGCCGATGCAAGAACGAGCAATCAAGACGGTTCTTGATTCCCGTCGAAGTGCGCCCGAAGCTGGTTCACTGGATGAAGTACGGTAGGCGGATTTCGCCAGATGGAATCGCCCAAATGGTAAGGCGCGTTGGTCGGCGCATCGGTGTCGATAACCTCAGCCCGATGAACTTGAGGCACACTTTTGGGATCCAGGCTTTCAGGCGTTATAGAGGCCGCAACGACGCGATTGCATTGGTAGCGTCCCTAATGTCCTGTAAAGAGGAAACCGCGAGGAAATACTACCTCGACCTCGACCAGTGGATGGACGCGGGCAACGGACAAGCCTCCGAAACTGGTTCGGGGTTCGTCGTGGACGACTCGACGTCCAACACGGCCACCGTGGTGCCCAAGTCGAACAGCGTGCACGCTCCGAAGAGCATGGGGCTTGTGCCTGTGACCGTGCTCGTGATCATGGCTAGGAAGACCGCCCAGTAATTAGCGAGCGGAATTGACGGCTCGGCGCAAACCTCTTTCCTTTTTTACCTTTTGGAGGAAACAGATTTGTACCTCATGGGTCGATTCACCGTCTTGCCTCGGGGTGGTTCGAGGAGGAGACTAGTGCATGGAAGAATACCAAGTTGGCATACGATACAAACCATTTACTGGTAGTGCGAAGCATCTTTTTAATCCGTCAGCTACTGTTGACACTACTAGCCCACCTGGAAAGGAATGCAACGTCTACCTCTTGTATTTTCCAGGAAGAACAGAATTCACTGGTGGCCAGAGCTTCAAATCCGATAGCATGCACACGAATCATCGTGAGAAAAGCCCATAGGGAGGAAGCCCAAGGCCCTCTTCAACATAGAGGAGGAAAGGCGACCGACTGTAAATCACTGTGCCTTCCTTCGCCTCAATTGTCAACAAGACCGCAGCCAGGAGAACCATCACCACAATTCCCGATATCGGGCCCGGATTATAGCCCGGAATCTACCGGTGATTGATGCTGGGAGCTTGAATGGTCAACGCAGAATGTTGTCGATCCGACGCGAGTTATTTGCCGGCAAAGAATGGAAAGGTCGAGAATCCAGATTATTGCCCCTCGGCCAGATTGATTGCTATCTCCGCGATGTCAGAGGAGTATCCACCGGTTCTTTCGATGCTCTCCGCGGCAAAAGCCAATCCCACAGCAACCTTCCCCCGTTTCTTCATGATTTCGTCAAGGAAGGCGTTCGACTTCTCTCTAAGACCAGAGGTTCGTTCGATGCAACTATTCGCCTGAGAGGAGTCCCTCTTGAACAGCGATTCAACACTGCAGTCGAGAATGGAGATTGCCTCCGCGCTCAGTTGCTCCAGACTCCTCATAGTCTCGGCATCGATCCTGGAATCCCCAAGGAGTTTGACGCTGTGGGCGATTCTCGAGGCGTGATCTGCAATCCGCTCAAGCGCCTTTGCTGTGGATAGCATCGAGTCGGACTCCAGCCATGTCATCTTCATTTTTGCTGCAAATGTGACATTACGCCTTGTCATCGCGTGTTGTTTTTCAACAAACCAATGAAGCCGGTCAACTTCATCATCGCGGGCAATGACCTCGTCGGCCATTCCTCTGTCCAGTTCCTTCGCAGCCTTGATCGATTCCTCCAGCATGTTCCTCGCCATCAAGTGCATTCTTCGTACCACTTTTCTCATGTCGAGGTCTGCATGGTCGGCAACGTCCTGAAGGACCACAAGGCTGGAACTCTCCTCCACAACCTCGGGACCAATCACGCGTCTGGAGAAATCCTGGATGGTCTTCCTGAGCTCCGTTGGGATCCTGCCCTTGGCGCGTATCTCTATGACATCATATCCAGTCACGTATGCGCCAATAAGAAGCCGGAGAAGCGCCTTCGAGTCCGTTGATGGGTTGATATCGACGACCTTGACGAGCTTCTCCGATTCCCTGGGCATGTGAGGATCGACTATCAGGGTCCCGTCCCCTGTGACGCTCAGCGCCACCTGATCACCTTTCTTGAGTCCGGCGCTCTGTATCCATTTCTTTGGCAAGGACACCACATAGGTCGAGCCACCGGTCTTCTGAATCTTCCTAGTCTCTTGCATACGGAGATTCTCCCCCTATTCTCACTGACACTGGTGCACTCTATAGAATGCACCAGCTTCAGACTTGTGTATGATAACTATATTCATCTATATATTTGTCCACGTGCTAGTGAGTGACAGTCGGTTCTACATTCAGAGATGTCAAGTGCATGGATCCACCATGGCTTGAATGAAGAGAGATGAGAGAATGGAGAGACGAACGACAACGGAAGAACACAGAGAAATGCAGATCGATGAGAGGAAACTGTACGACGAGGTCGGAGAAGACCTGGACACCGATTTCCGGAACAAGTGAGCCCGCTATTGAGATTTGAGGCTTGGTGAAGGCATGAGTGAGCTTAAGAAAACGAAGGGCAGCCAGAATGGAGACCAGATTGTCATGCCCCACAAAGGTGGCAGGACTTGGATTGTAGTCGCCGCATTGGTGATCGTGGTTGGGGTAATATTGGCAGCGGTTCTTTCGGGGGGACTGCTGTCATCCGGGCACGGGAAGGATAGCGTCGCATTGACGGGCGCTGGGGCCACCTTTCCTATGCCCTTGATATTGAAGTGGGCCGACGAGTACTATGACAAGACGGACAACACAGTCAAGATCAACTATGGCGGAGGAGGAAGCGGAGCCGGCATCACCCAGATCAAGGACAAGCATGTGGATTTCGCAGGATCGGATGCACCCCTTAGCGCGACCGATTCTTCCACATATGGACTTGTGCACATCCCAGAAACCCTCGGGGCGGTCGTCGTGGCGTACAATGAGCCCGGTCTGCAGACCCTACGCTTGGATGGACCCACTCTGGCCGGGATCTTCATGAGGAACATTACGACATGGAACGACCCTGCCATCGCCGGTCTGAATCCAGGCATCACACTGCCCTCGGATCAGATCACAACAATAGCGCGATCAGACTCATCGGGAACGACTTTCGTGTTCTCGGGGTATTTGACTGTGGTGAGCAACGAATTCGCAACCCTCTACGGACAGGGGAAATCAGTCAGCTGGCACGATGCAATCGGCGCCAACGGGAACCCTGGAGTCACGCAGACAATCAAGACAACTCTGCATTCGATTGGGTACATCGAGTTGGCGTATGCAATCGCGAACAACGTCCCATTCGCGCAATTGAAGAACCATGATGGCAACTTCGTGAACGCCTCGCTTGAGACGACCTCTGCCGCCGCATCGAACACAACCCTCCCTGCGGGCGACGGAGACTGGTCCCATGTGAACATACTGAACGCACCTGGAGCTAGCGCATACCCGATTGCCAGCTTCACCTACGTACTCATCTACAAGGAATTGTACAATGACCAGAGCAAGATGAATAAGACGGCGGCGAAGGCGTTGGTGGACTTCCTATGGTGGGTCGTGCATCAGGAGGGGCAATCATATGCGCCCGACCTGTACTATGCCCAGCTGCCTTCGTCTGTCACTGCGATCAACGAAGCGACTCTCAATTCGATCACGTACGATGGGCAGATGCTCAGATAGGCAAGTGTGGAGGCCCATAGACATATCCCTCCGGTTGAGAAAGAGGTCAAAAACCTTGGGGGACGAGGCAGATTCGGCAAGGTGGCTATCATGGCGAGTAGCAAGGGTTCGAGACTAAGAGGGAAACCTCTGAGATTCGGAGGTGACCTGGTATTCGAATATTCGGTCATGGGAGTGGCGACTCTAACCCTGGCTCTGGTATGGCTGCTCGTCGTAAGGATGGTTTTCGATGCACAGTTGTCGATAGAGAGATTTGGGTTCGGGTTCTTGATCGGAGGAGATTGGGATCCGAACCGAGACGTGTACGGAGCCCTTCCTTTCATTTTCGGCACTCTGATGACAACGGGAATTGCTGTGCTGATCGGAGTGCCTCTAAGCATTGGCATCGCAACCTACCTATCAGAATTGGCACCGCCCTGGTTGAAGGGGCCTCTCTCGTTCGTTGTAGAGCTGTTGGCTGCGGTTCCGAGTGTCATATACGGACTCTGGGCGATGTACGCTCTTAGGCCAGTGATGGTTGACACTGTCGAGCCGTTCTTCCAGAGCGTTCTTGGATGGACGCCCCTGTTCCAGGGAGATCCCGTAGGGCTGGACAAGTTCACCGCGGGCATCATTCTCGCGATCATGATCATTCCCACGATCGCATCCGTGTCGAAAGAGGCAATGATGGCTGTTCCCGATTCGCAGAGGGAGGCAGCTCTCAGCATTGGTGCGACTAGGTACGAGACGACAAGAATAGCCGTGCTCACCTACGCGCGCTCCGGGATCTTTGGCGCATGCATACTCGGCCTGGGCAGAGCGGTCGGAGAGACGATGGCTGTGACCATGACCATTGGGAACGCGAACAGGGTATCCTGGTCACTTCTGGATCCTGGACAGACCATGGCGAGCCTGATCGCAAACAACTGGGGAGAGGCTCAAGGACTGCAGTTGTCCGCGTTGATCGAGATCGGGCTCGTTCTCTTCGTCATTGCGCTCTTGGTGAATGCCTTCGCGAGGATAATGGTCGGAAGATTCATGAGCAGAGTCCCAGCAACTGGTGGTGGGCTGTGAACACATACGAGTATCGCAAGCTGAAGAACACACTCGCCTCTGGACTCGCCCTCGCGTGTGTCATCCTTGCCTTGATTCCCCTGGTCTACATCCTGGCTGGCGTCGTGATGAAGGGGGCGCCGGCTCTGAGCTGGGAGTTCCTGACTAATAGGACAGTAGGGACTGGTGAGCCGGGCGAGGGGATAGGCAACGCGATAGTCGGCACCCTTCTCCTCGTCTTCTATGCAAGCATGATAGGCCTGCCGGTCGGCATTCTTACGGGCATCTACGTTTCTGAGTACGGCAACAACAAGTTCGGATCTACTGTGAGGTTCTTCAACGACGTCCTTGCTAATTTC
>JAHIZT010000028.1 GCA_018814355.1 Candidatus Thermoplasmatota archaeon
ACGACAGACAGGACCGCAGACGAGGGATACCTCCACGCGGGCATCAGGCGCGAGAAGCAGATGAAGAGGATGGTCAAGAGGCTCGCGGAGGACGGTATCCGTGGCGGCGCGACGCCGGTCGTGCAGGAGAGCAGCGTCGAGCCGCGGGCCGTGGCTCCGATCAAGGCGGGGCCTGCTCAGCGAACGATAGACGATTACGGTGGAGGCGCAAGGTGAATGTCGAGGTCGGTGGACTGGATGCAGGTCATCGGCGCCGTAGACGAGACCGGCACAGCTAAATAGGGCCGGTCAACTTTGGACCGCCGGAACCGGTCAGCTTTCGGCCGGCGGTGCCAACGAGGGCTGGTCGGCCCGTTCGGGACCCGTTCAGGGGCGAGCAGACATGGCAAGGTCGACGAGGCGTTCAACCGGCAGGAGAGCCAAGGGGCCGCGGAGGTTGACTGTCTACAGCTTCAAGGTGTCGTTGCATCGGCGAAAGGACCTGTACAGGACGATAGCTATCGGAGCCAACAACTCGCTCGAGGACCTCCACATCGCGATCCAGGAGGCGTTCGATTGGGACGCGGATCATCTGTACTCGTTCTTCTTGAGCGGCAAGCTGTGGGACCAGGACACCGAGTATACCGTGCTCGACGACGAGTTTGCGCTCGACTACGATCTTCCGCCATCGAGGGACACGCGGAAGGCCAGGATAAGGGATCTGGGCCTTGAGGTGGGGGCAAAGTTCCTTTATCTCTTCGACTACGGCGACAATCACATGTTCGCCGTGGAGCTGATCGGCAGGGGCAAGCAGGTCGTCAAGGATGAGCTCCCGACCATCATTGACCAGAGGGGCAGGTCGCCGGAGCAGTACCCTGACGTGCCCGAATGAGACGTGGGCAAGGGCATCGCACGCCCCGTTCTTCTGGACGCGTTGTCGCCGGGGCGCAGGCCAGTTGATGAACATGTCACGCGTCAGACGCATCGGCGTGCGTCGCCCAAGCGTACCGTCGGGGTGAGGGACAGGTCCGTAGCGCCGTGTGCGAAGGTGTACAATGGACGCAATATTAATCTATTACTGTACATATCTAAGCATCGATTATCATGTGGGACAAGATTACAAACAACTTCGAGAAATACCCGTCCCAGGCGAAGGTGGCCAGATATCTCCTGAAGTATGGATTGCGCATCGAGAAGGACCAGGTCCTATGCGGGGACGTCCAGATTGCTGATTCGGCACTTGCCCGAGCTGCCGGCGTGGACAGACGAGTCGTGAAATCGACGATTGAGACGATAAAGGGAGATCCCACGCTTCTCAGGTTCTTTTCCCAGCTCCTTCCGACGAATCACCTGAAGAACGCCGCATCTGCGATGGGCTGGAGCGCTATCGAGATTGTCCCTACGAACGCTCACGAGCCCGGAATAATCGCGGCGGTCGCGGACATTCTTCAGAAGGGGAACATCAGCATTAGGCAGGCGATCGTGGACGATCCGATGACCTCTGAGGAGCCGAAGCTTTTCATCGTGACAGAGAGCCAAGTTCCACCCGAGCTGATACCGGCAATCCGGCAGGCCAAGGGAGTCAAGGGAGTCACCATATACTGAGAGAGGGTTGCTAATAACGGCGTTATGCCGCGTTAATTGCAGCTGGCTCATTGGCAGGAGGAGAAAGCAGAAACAACCTGGCTAATGGAAATACTTAAGTATAGGCTCTACTCTTATCTACCACGGTGTTCGTTACGCCACCTAGAACATTGACGGTCAAGGTAAGCGACAAGGAATACGATATGATCCAGCGCGCAAGAACCGAGCTCAGGCGAAGAGGACTCGATGACGCTGGTATTAGCGAGGGGGAAGTGGAGAAATTCGATTGGGGTAGTCTGGCACTCGGCGCGATTGTCGGAATTGGTGCCTACGTCCTATTGCGAGAACTGCTCAAGGAGAAGTGACAGAGGAAATGACAAAGATGGATAGGAAGAACGATCTGCTTAGTGATCCAGTGGTCCGTTTCCTTCTCGGAGTTGGAGGCGCAGCCGCCGCAGGCATAGCTGCTAAACTGCTCTATGATCGGTGCTCGAGAGCGGAGAAGAAGGAGTGGAGAGAAAGCCTCCCCCATCATGGTGAAGTCGGAGTGCCAATTCTGATTGGTGGTATCCTCTCGGGCAGTCCAGTTGCAACTGGCTTCGCCTTGGGTCTCATGCTCTCGGATCTAGACGACAAGGACGAATGGTTCAGTGGGGCTCAATAGAATGAGCTGCATTCAAGGTTTGCTCGGAAGTCTGTCTCATGAGATAGAAAGCCAGCTGAAGCCAAACCTTCGAGGAATCAGGGGAATGTTCGTTCAAGCATACTTGCCGCAGACATGGGTTTTCGAGACTGAAACTGAGACAGCCACTTTCGTGGTCGATGCTCGCGGAAATGCTCACGCAGAGGCTGGCGCAAAACCTGATAGGGATGTTACAATACGTTGGAAGCACGATTTCCTAGCATCTGTTCTTAAAACGAGGAGCCGCGCTTCTGTTCCTGGCGGCATTCGTCCGATCTTCATGTTTCATACGCCAAAGGGTCGAAGAGCATTTGACTTTCTGAGAGGGCGGCTGGGATTGTGACTTGTCGGGGTCGAATCTTGAGCAAGGCAATAAAGATGAAATGCTACTCGTGTGGCAAATTCGTCTCCTCAGAAGATGTCTGGACCCATTGCTAGAGCTAGCTTCGCCAGAGGCCCAGGAGATAATATCCGAGAGGTTCTGGGCCGAGGACGATCGCCGGGTCTATCAGTATCTCGAAGCTCTCTCCGTGTGATTCGTACCTTGCGACAATTGCCTCGTCAAGGTCGACCATGATATCAACGCTCAGGCCGCGAGCTTCTTCACGTAGGCCTCCACCTCGGCCTCCGTGAGCCTCCTGAACTTCTCGCCAACCTTAACCAGACCGATCTCGACGGCCTTGGTGTTGAGGCTCTCCTCAGTGCCCTTGGTGAGAGCTTTCAGCCCAAGCAGGATGGCATCGTCTTGGGACAGGTCCTCCTTGTACTCCTCCTCGAAAACGTCCATGACCGCGTTCTTGCCCGCGCCAATGGACCCGGCCTTGTACGCCACGAGAGCGCCGCTCGGGTCTGTCTCGAACAGGTGGCAGCCCTGCTCGTCGACTCCCGCAACCAGGAGTGCGGTGCCGAACGGCCTGACGCCGCCATACTGAGTGTAGTTTTGTTTGAAGTTGCAGAGCCTTTTGACGAGCGTCTCGATATCCATCTTCTCGGCGTAAGTGACCTTGTTGATCTGCGCCAGCATTCTCGCATAGTCGACGAGGACACGCGCATCTGCGACAAGACCTGAGACCGCGCAGCCAATGTGTTCGTCTATCTGGAAGATCTTCTCGATCGATCTCGATTCGATGAGCTTGCTCCCAATCCTCTTGTCGACTATGAGCGCGATGCCGTCCTTGAACTTCAGACCTACGGTCGTTGTTCCCCTCTTGACTGCCTCTCGGGCGTATTCCACTTGGAACAATCTGCCATCGGGCGAGAATACTGTGATAGCCCTGTCGTATGCCATTTGTTCTGGTTGCACGTGTGTGACACCTTTTCTGAAAGTGAAATAAGCTACGCTATTGCTGGATTTTGCCTAGGTGCTAACTCGATATAAAGGTTTTCGGCGAATCCGCGAAGGTATCATCGAGGGTCTGGAAGGTTCAGAACTGCTCTTCGGTCTTTCTGATTCGGGACGTGTACTTGACCTTCAGGGTCTTGATCGTCCTCGATGAACGCAGCGTCATGGACGACATGGACCACTCGGACACGAACTGGAGCAGAGGCAGTACATCAGTTCAGGTCACAGCTCAGGCTCCTCCTTCGCCGCCCCATAAGGGCGGATTCCCGCTCGCTCTTATTGGGGGCATCGCGATAGTGGCCATCATCGCGATCGTGGCAGTCTTCCTGCTGCTCAAGCGCAAGAAGAAGGAAGGAGCTAGGCCGAGCAGCGCTCCGGGCGGAATGGAAGGCATGGCGCCGCCGCCGAGCTAGGCAGAGAGACCAAAAAACCTCTTCCCAAACTCATTTATCACTTTCACGTCGTCTCAAAAACCGACGAGACATAGAGAGAAGTCTCCGATGGAAATTGCAGAATGAGCGGACGGTGCGAACTTGGCCTCCTTCCGGCGTGTACCTTTCTGCTCAGAAGTGCAATGAATAGAAAAGAGGTCTAGTCCCGGCCTCAATTCCGTCCGAATGATTCGCACTGGGGGTAATAGCTCAATGAGGAGCTAGGTCTTTTGCGACCTCATTCTCCGAAAAAAGCCCGTGAGTTAAAGGATCTTTTATGCCTTCATCATGACACCCACAGGGATGGTATGTAGAAGAAGCCACTCGCCAATTCCATGAGCCACCAATGGTCATTTTGACTCTATCGATGCTAACGCTTTTCGCTATCATGCATCGCATCAGAGAATAGAACTCTTTTTGCTATCGGTGGGCCCGAAGGGGATTTGAACCCCTCATGAGCCAGTATGGCGTGACTAGGTTTCAATCAGCAGGGATTGAGGCCAGAGCTAAACCTCTATGTGAAGAGGCCCTCGCAGCTACTTCCAAATCACTTTTCTTCTTCTTTTTGATTTTGCTTCCTATCGTCGATTCTGCAGTCTCGTACCTGGGCTGGGTCATTGTCGGGGTTTGGCCTGTCAAGGCTGGTGTGCATACTGTGGCGTTGGACTACGGCTATTGGCACTACGTTCCACGAGGATGGTTCTGTAGTGCTTACTGGTCATACGACGGACCCGACAGGACCTTGGATTTCTCGTATGACTATCCAGGTCGGTCCACTTTCCACGACGAACTGCCACATCAACCTATGACGCATGAAAATGTGGAAGGGGTTAGTAGATACGAATTCCCTTATCGATGGCATCCTTTTGTGGTCGAGGACCGCCGTGATTTCAATTCATAGCGGGAATCTTACTCTAACCCGAGATCCATCCTGGGTGCCCAGTTTGTCTATGTCCACCTTGTTAAGGTGAATTTCCTTTCGGTCTGCAGTGGGGGACGGTTCTAGGCGAACCTCGGCTTTCTTGCTGGCAGAAAGCAGGATCGCGTTCACGTCAGATCTCAGGCCATGCACGTGTTCTGCGTGCAATCGGGCAACTCCTGAGGCCAGGTCAGAAGCACTGCGCACTCTCAATCTCTTCGTAGACATGTAGGCTCCAGAAAGCGCTGCGTTCTCCTTCAGGAGCTCCTCTGCCAC
>JAHIZT010000029.1 GCA_018814355.1 Candidatus Thermoplasmatota archaeon
CCAACGATCGGTATCCCGATGTTGAGGGCTTCCCTGAGTGCCTGCTCATCGGCTGCGGGGTCCGTCACGAAAAGGACCTCTGGCTCCGTGAACTTCGGAAGGATCGGGTTGGTGAGCGAACCGGGAACGAAACGGCCAGCGACAACCATTGCGCCAATGCTCTTCCCGAAGACTTTCGCGGGCTTCTGGCCGTACTGCCTTGCTGAGACAATCAAAATCCTCTGCGGGTCGAACTTCGAGAGGAACTTCGACGCGATTCTTATGCGCTCGTCCGTCTTCTTGACGTCAAGGACATACAGTCCATCATTCCTGACCTTGAAGATGAACTCCTTCATGTCGGCACTCTTCTGCTGAGTGCCGATGTGAACACCTGATGTGAGGTAGACGTCCTCTGGAATCAAGAGTGATGTGCTGGTCTCAGTCTGCGGTTGGGTGTCTGATACCTCGTCCATCTGAATTCCTCAGTCTCTCTTGACGGTCATCGGTATGACTCCCTTGTCGAACTCCATTATGGAGATCTCGATGGGCTCGATGGTCTCGTCAGCTACATCCACAAGTATCGGTGCTCCCAGGCTTATCTGAAGTGCCCTCGCGCCTATTATCCGCGCTCTCTCGAATCGGGTGTACTTCAAGATTGCATCCTCGCCGTGGAGGTATCCCCTAAAATGTGGCCCCTTTATATACGTTTGGGGTCGCATCGAATGGTCTGTTCGTGAGAACACGGGTGTTCCTGAACGATGGAATGGGAATAGAGACGTTCCGCACCAACCATTGATTTCAACATTTTTATAATTAAATAATAATCATTACGAGACGTTCTGCGGAGGAGGCTTGGCTGGCGTCATCCAGCAATTCCCATCCGGTTATCGTACCCGCACGTTCGAAATCGGCGCATTTTCGTCAGAAAACGTTGTGTATTTCCACAACTCATTTATCAACCGTTTGCTTACCTCAGCTCAACAGGGGAATCAAAATGCCAAAGGTTCCGAACATCAGAGTAGAGCCTCCGGGCCCGGAGGCCAAGAAGATTGTCGCCAAGGACGTCGAGTACATCGTCAAGGCGACGAAGACCGCGCCTCTCGTTTTCAAGAAAGCAGAGGGCTCAGTGATTGAGGACGTCGACGGTAACACCTACATAGACTTCTACGCAGGTGTCGGCGTCCTGAACGTGGGAGCGAGGCATCCCAAGGTCGTCGCTGCGATCAAGGATCAAGTGGACAAGTACACACACGTCGCAGGCACTGATTTCTACTGCGGTCTGCAGTCCAGGCTCGCAGAGAGGTTGGCCAAGACCGCGCCTGGCAGCAACAAGAAGATGGTTTTCTTCTCCAACACAGGGGCGGAGTCCGTCGAGGCGGCTATCAAGATCGCGAAGAGGGGGACTGGGAAGCAGTGCTTCATGGACTTCCTCGGGGCGTTCCATGGCAGGACTACCGGTGCGATGACGCTAACGGCATCTAAGTGGGTCCAGAGGGAAGGATATACGGCGACACTGATGCCCGGCGTGTTCCACGTCCCCTACGCGTACTGCTACAGATGCATCTACAAGATGGAGTACCCAACCTGCGGCATGTGGTGCGCTAAGGTCATCGAAGACGTTTATTTCGAGAACCAGATACCGCCGAACGACCTCGCGGCAATCAGCATGGAGGTCATTCAAGGCGAGGGTGGATACGTTGTGCCTCCGAAGGAGTTCGTGAGGATGGTCTTCGACCTCACGAGGAAGTACAAGTGCCTATTCATCGACGACGAGGTTCAGTCTGGCATCGGAAGGACCGGCAAGATGTGGGCGGCAGAGCACTTCGATATCGCCCCTGACATCATCTGCAGCGCGAAGTCCCTGGGTGGTGGCCTCCCAATCGCGGCCACGATCGTGGACGCGAAGCTCGACTTCGACAGGTACGGAAGGCACTCGAACACATTCGGCGGAGCATCGTTATCACACGCCGCCGCGCTCGCGACGCTCGACGTCATCGAGGGCGAGAAGCTCCTGGACAGGGCCACGAAGGTCGGCAGGGACATGAAGAAGAGGCTCCAGGAGATGCAGGAGAAGTACGAGATCATAGGCGACACCCGCGGCCTGGGTATGATGCTCGCCCACGAGTTCGTCCAGGACAGAAAGAGCAAGAAGAACGCCGCGAAGAGCCGGGACCTGATCTCCGACATGGCCTTCAAGAAGGGCCTGATGCTCCTGCCATGCGGCAAGTCGAACATCAGATACATCCCACCGCTCAACATCCCGCAGGAACAGCTTGATGCGGGCCTCGAAATCCTCGAGGGATGCATCAAGCACGTCGACAAGAACAGAGCGGAATAGACTCAGAACAACTCGTTTTTCCGGATCCCGGGGTTTCCCCGGGAATCCCACAGTTTCATTTATCTGGTATAGGTCCCATGCTAGCCATGGAAGTGGCTCGATTGTCCGACGAGAACCGAGAGAGTAATCATGATAACGTCATAGCGACTCTCTACAGGCTGGATCCCGAACGCTTGGCCGCGGTCAGACGGGCGATATCCGGCATCACACGATGTCCGCAGTGCGACGCCCCCAACCGCGCGGACCAACCGAGGTGCGACAGTTGCGGGGCGAAGCTGTATCCTGAGGTCCCTGACAACGAAGAAGAGAAGGGACTGAAGGAGGAAATGCGGAGGAGCGGACGCCGCTGAGGCGAACATTCACTTGCCTTTCGTCCGCTTGAACTTCCGGAGCTCTTCCTCCACCTTCGATTCGTAGTATTCTTGGTCCTTTACGGAAGGTGCGACCTTGCCTTTCTCAGGAGCCTGCTTCTGAGCCTCAGGGGGCTTGGTCTCCCTAGGCTCCTGGCGCCAGACGACCGTCCTCACGGCCAAGCCCACGACCAGCAGTCCGAAGCCTATCCAGAGCGTGTTCATGAACGGTATTGTCTTCGCCTCAATCAGGGCGGAGCTGTTGTCCCGCCATTGGAAGTTGATGTACAGGTCCCGCAAGAGAGATTTGTAAACGAAGACTCCAATGTCAACGACCTCGAGGCCTCCTCTGCTGGACGGGCCGTACTTGTCGATGAGCGTGACGCCTTGCTTGACTGTGTCTCCTGACTTCACGATGTCCAGGACGGCCTCCCTGACCTCTGTCACGGTTGTACCGCCGGCATATGAGAGTTCGCTCCGGGCGCTCACAGAGATCAGCCTGATTGAGTAGTCACCTACGCTGAGTTCGTCGCCTACGCTGACGACCAATCCCGCGGGAGTTGCCACCTGTCCCACGCTGACTGGAAACTGCTGGAGGTTTGTGGAAACCACGAAGCTCATGAGCACCAAAGCCACAGCGAGATGTATGATGTGCGGGCTAAGCTTCTGCAAAGTCGCTCGGATCGAGCCTGATATTCCTGACTTGACCAACTTGACAACAGAGGCTCCGACGGCGACGACGTATGACGGCAACGAGAACGCAACGAGCCAGTCTATACTGTCAGTCAGGGCCGCGCCGACTCCGAGCACGACGGATAGCAGCAGGATGCTCGACCCGAGCCAGAACGCAATCTCCTTGCCAAGGTACTTCCAGATCAGGCAGATGGTCATAGTTACCATGATAGCCACGAAGAACATGGACATCTTCTGGTTGAACTCCACGTAGTTCGCGCCTTGAGACACGTTTACGTTCTTGAACAGGAGCAGGAGCATGACGGCGCTCGTCGCCAGCAGCAGAACGACTGTGATCAGCATGTTGTTCCTGTCGCTTATGTACTCGGTGATCTTCTCCGGCTCCGGTGGTTCCTTCGGAGGGGGCAGGGAACGATATTTGGAATATGCGAGGAAGGCGCTGAGCGTTAGGAACATGAGCATTAGCGTGAAGACTCCGAGAACCGTGATGTCGTTCTGGAGAAGATATGACAGCCTTGCGCCCGCACTGGCACTCTCGACAGAGCTGAACGAGTGTACCGATGACGTCCATATCGCGCCCGCCCTTGTCGCGAATGTTGCGAAGATGACAGCTACGAACGATAGCATCCCGAGCGTTGGGGAGACGACCCCATACTCGCCCTTTCTCACGTGTCGGATCTGCGTGTGAAGGAAGGCGGTGACAATCAACCAGGGCAAGAGCGATGCGGTCTCCACAGGATCCCACCCCCAATACCCACCCCATCCTAGCACATAGTAGGCCCATATGGCGCCGATGCCTATCCCGAGGGTAAGGAATAGCCAGCTCAGGCGAGCCCAGGGGAGGGACACGGCCGACCAGTTCTTGTCAGATGTGATGAAGTAAGCGGCACCTGCGGCGAAGGCAGCGACACAGAAAGCGTAACCTGCGAACACGACGGGCGGATGCACTATCATCTCAGGCGTCTGGAGCACCAGCTTCATGCCGTACCCGTCGGGGAAGTACCGCAGCCCCCACGCATCTGTCGGCTTGAATATGTTCATGCTTAGAAGTATTAGAAGGAATAGGAAGACCGTGGCCGAGATCACTATCTGGAACACGCTGTGGAACTTGCGACTCAGGTACCGTCTCCGCGGTTCGAGGATTACCTCCGCAATCAGGACCAGGGTCATGAACCACGTCCACAGCAGGAAGGAGCCGGAGGCACCGGCCCAAATTCCTGAGAGCTTATAGACCGTGCTAAGATCGGCGGACGAGTACGACCAGACATAGGCGTTGCTGAAATCCGACGATAGGAAGTAGTACGTGAGGAGCAGGAGCGCAAGCGAGACGAACAGGAATGTGAACATGGAGAGGAGTACAGAGACGCTAGTCATCCTCCTGTCTCCGGAACGCAACGCGAGCGAGTGCGTGGCCGCTGTCCCGACGGCAGCCAATGTCCCTCCGATCAGCATAAGGTCCCCCGCGCTCACGTCCTCATCCCCCCTCCATTCGATCGTCCAATTTGTGGGCTACTTCTGCCAGCTCCTTTCGGTATGAAGCCCGCAGCTCCCCGTAAACCTTCTCATCTATCTCGCCCTTCTCGTGCTCGTGGTCAAGTGCGAGGATTGCCTCCATTAACTTGTTCTTCTCTGCTACGAGCGGGTTCTCGGCTTCATTCCGGGCCTTCTTCTGAGATTCCATGAGGGCTGCCGCCTTCGATACGTACCCTTTCCTAATGGATTTGTAAGTGCTTTCGGAGAGCCTGCCCTTGCCGAAGTCGTCGTCAAGCCTGGCGATGGATGCCAGCATAGCCTCGTATGGCGCCTGGGACTGTGCTCTGGCATCCGGTTTCTCAACGCGGACAACAGTGATTTCGCCAGCCTTCGGAAGCTTGTTCAGCTCGTTCCGTACCTGCTTGAGCTCGCTCTTGAGATCCTTGAGCTCCGCAGAGGATTCCTTGCCTTTGAGCCCCTCCATCTCTGCCATGATCTTCTTCTTCCTTTCTACAAGCTCCTTGCGCCGAGCCTCCCTATCCACGTCCGGCATCTCTTCCTCCACTTCCTCGTCTTTCACGGAGGGGGGGGTGCCTCGTGCCCTTCTGGGCCGCTTCAGCAGAGCGAATCCAAGCAACGTGACCAGTACTGCTCCCCCTGCAACATAGAACGCCCACGAGTAGTCAGTCTTGGGGGCCATCAACACCACCGATATGTTGCCTCCAGACGGCGGCGACGATGTGCTGTAGAGGTAAAGGTCCTTGTCAGGATACGTGTTCATGGATCCTGTTTCATCCTGGGTGAGGTCGAAGCCAACGCTTTTGGGCGTGTACCCCTTCAGCGTGTAGAGCATCACTAGGAAGGAGCCCGGGGACGTGTAAGACATCGCCTCCGACAGGTCTATGGTCGCCCGGCGGTCCGTGAAGTCCTGGGTCCAGAGATACGAAACATGCACAGTGAACACCGTCTTGAGTTGCACGAAGCCAGCGACGATCTTGAACGAAGTGATGTTCGGGAGGATCCCCAGGGTTGAGTTGCCGTCCAGCACGAATCTCGCCTTCAGGACAGTGCCAGCAGCCGTGAAGTTGAATTCAGTGCTGTTCTCGCACTGTGTCCAAGTGAACCCGCCGTCGTTCGATAGGTAGCTTGTCACATTGTCCGATGAATTGCCTGACAATGTGAGGTTGCCGGAGATAACGTTGAACGCCGCACTAACGGGGATATCAGCTGATACGAATGACCCGGATTCGAAGCCGCCTGACAGCTGGAGTGCGCCCGACGAGTATGTGACGTTCTCGAAGATGCTCCCTGGAGCACGGAAGGCAGACTCGTTGGCGGTCGTGTTTGTGAACTTTGAGTTTCTCAAGTGACTTGCTGGGACGTCGATGAAGAACTTGCCGGACATGTTCCCCGAAGTCTCCCTCCCGGACTGCGGCTGGTTCAGGGATCCGAGCTGGGTCCATACGTTAACTTCCTTCGCATTCTGAGGGATGTTCGTGTAGACTCTGCTCGAATCATGCGGGAGTTCATAACTCACGATCTTGAGAGCGTAGAAATCGTTCTTGGCCTCCGTTCTATTGGTGACATCGTTCTCGCCCTGGACGATCATGATGATGTTGCTCCGTACCAATGGTTCGGAGCCCTGGGCTTGGGCGGAGATCTCTGCATGTCCAAGTAGCGGGAGCAGCGCCAGGAAGGTCAAAGCGACGGCCGCGAACCTGACTGCGAGCGGTTTCCTCAGTTCCTCATCTCTCGATCGAATGAGACATCCCCCCGAACCTGGCTAATACTTCGAAGCGCATCCAACGGTTATTTCGGTCGCCTGTATAGTCAGAGGCATAGTCCCGTCAAGCGTGCCCCTCACGACGACCGTCTTGCCTATCGCGAAGCCCTCGGGGAACGTCCCCTGCATGTGGACGGTCAAGTTCTTGCCAGACCCGTCCTTATCCATAAGGACGAAATCCTGGCCGCCGTACCAGCTGTCAACTACTCCCTGGGTCTCAATGACCTTGTCGGCGTACTTCGCGGGGACGGTCGGGGGGTTCGTCGAGTTTGATTCATCTACCAAAGTTCCCACTCCGAGGAAGCTCCTCCCTGTAGAACTCCAACCCCAGAATATGACAACGAGAGTGGCAGCGATGACAACCATGGCCACAATCAGCTTCCGCTTCTTCCGCCTGGACATGGGCCTGGGCGCGGCGCTGGGCTCAGCCGGCGGTTCCGTCGGCTTCTCACTGGCCATGCTTGCGCACTTCCTCCTTCAGGGTTCTGATGTCCCGCTCGACGGTGCGCTGTCTGATATGCATGTAGACGAGGTATGCGAACACGCCGACCCAGACAATCGAGTACGCTATGTAGACCGCTGTGAACGAGTTGCTCATGACTCCTCCTCTCCTACGTTCCTCTTGAGCTCTTCAAGCTCTTCATCTGCTTCCGCAATCTCCACCCTCTTTATTAGCATTGTTATGTACAGGGCCGTAAAGGCGAGCAGGGCGACCCCTATCGTCATGCCGGCCTCCGGCGAAAGCCCTCCGCCTTTGATTGCAATGACAACTGGGTGGCTCGACCTCAGCAATGGGGCGACCCTGGCGGACAGAAGGCTCATTGGCACGGTGATGAACCCTATTATCCCGTAGACCGCGGACACCCTGGCCTTCGTGCCCTGATCGACCACCGAGGCCCTGAGCATCAGGTAGCCTATGTATACGAGCCACAGGATGAATGTGGTCACGAGCTTCGAATCGTTCCAACGCCAGTACACGCCCCACTCCTCTTTTGCCCAGACTGGCCCGGTCGAAATCGCTATGGTGGCGAAAAGCACTCCCAACTCCGCCGCCGAATGCGCCCACCTGTCATATTTCTGGTCCCTCGTCTTGAGATAAAGGGCGCTCGCGAGAAGCGTCGTGAAGAACGCAACATATGAGATCCATGCGGAGGGCATGTGGAAATAGAAGATCTTCTGGGCAACAGGGGCGGTGAGGATGTCGAACTGCGACGCAGAAGTCCCTATGAGGACATTGTCTGCGCCCGATACCTCCAGCGATAGGCCCGTCACATTGGAGTTCGGGCCCAGCTCCAACGATGAAACGGTCCCGAGAACCGAGAGGTTCGCTCCGAGCGCGATCTTGCTGCGTATGTCCTCGTTCGTGGACCTGACCAGCACATCCAAAGGTCTGACGGTCCACCAGGTCTCATTCAGTCGGCCGTCCATGACTGCGTCCCGGTAGTTCAGGAAGTCCGAGAAATCCGCAATTGAGAAAACCGTCGCTCCCAGGTTCTCGGCGACGGGGTCCGGGCCCGGTAACCTGGCACAGACGAATCCGGCAACTCTGATTCCCCTCCCCTCAATGGAGGAGAGCACCTCGTCTGCCGACTTGACGCTCGTCTGCGGAATCGTGGCGTAGTACAGCGCCATCCAGACGGTCAAGAGCAGCAACGCCACTGCGACCGCGGCTAACACAAGCGCTAACTTGGACTTGTTCATCCTTCAGCCCTCCACAACGTAATCGAAGGCGAGATAACCTGCGACACCGAACACGACAGCGTAGCCAGCTATGGAAAGCAACTCCCTTAAGGATTCGGTTATGTCCCCCAGGATTGCGTTCCTTGTTGCCGTAACGCATGGGATGATCACGGTGAAGGCGATTAACGGTATCAGTAGTATCGGCAGCAATACCTCACGTGCACGCGCATTGACCGATATGGCAGCGACAAGAGTGCCTACCAGCACAAGCGTAGCAGTCCCGAGGACAGCGACTCCCACGACCTCCAAACCGTGACCACCGTATCCGTACGAGAAGAACAAGGCGAAGAATGCGATCGACAGGATATCGACGATGAACACGATAACGAAGGATGACAGAGCCTTTCCCAAGAAGAGGAGGCTCCTGTCTATCGGACAAAGCAGCAGTCCCTCGAGGGTCTCCCTGTCCTTCTCCTTGGCGAAGGCCGTGTTCATCCCTATGATCGCTGCGAAGGAGAAGCATATCCATAAGGAGGAGGCCGCGAGGTCCTCGATGGAGATGTCCCCAGCCGCAAGTGCATCAGAGAATCCGAATCTGAAGGCCAAGACTATCAGGAGGGAGAACAGGAACATGGCACTGACCATCTCCTTCGATCGAAGCTCGACCTTGAGGTCCTTGGATGCCAGAGTGAGTGCCTCCCTCATAGGATGCCTCCTTCGGAAGCCTGCCTGTAGCTGCGCGCGAGCTCTCCCTGTTTGATCTGGCCAGAGCTGAACGAATGAGCAATCCTCCCGCTCAGGAGTACGTCGGCCCGGTCGGCGAGGGCCGATATCCTCTCTATGTCGTGCGTCACGACGAGTATTGAGCGGCCGTTGCCGCGCTCTTCCAAGAGGATCTGAGACAGGATGTCCACTCCTTTCTGGTCTAGCGAAGAGAATGGTTCGTCAAGGAGCAGGACCTTCGGAGAATGTATCAATGCGCGTGCGATCGCAAGTCTCTGTCGCATCCCCTTGGAGAAGACTGCCGCGCGGTCGTTCATCCGGTGCGATAGGCCGACTCTGCGAAGCATCGATACTCCAGCGTCTTTGAACTGCACACTAGGGAGGTCGTTCATGGACCAGTAGAACTTGAGGTTCTCGAGGGCCGTGAGGTCGTCGTAAGTGTAAGTGGAGTGCCCGACGACTCCGATCGACTTCCGCGCAGGGACAGGGTCCTCGAAGACGCTCCTGCCCTGGATAAGGACATCGCCTCCCGAAGGCGTCGTCAGGGTCGCGAGTATCCTCAGCAAGGTGGTCTTGCCTGAGCCGTTTGGGCCCATGAGTGCAACGATCTCGCCGTCGCCGACCTCGAGGTCGAGCGAGTTCAAGACCTTGCGTCTCCCGAAATGCTTGCTGATTCCCCTGGCCTCGATCACTGCCTTCCTCCCATGCTGGCTCCTTCAGGATTGAAGTGGCAGTATATCAGGCCTTTCAACGACGGCCGGGCAGACGGAACAACGGTCATTGACATGGCCTTCGCTAGGGGTTGGAAGATAAAGAAGGAAGAAAGAAGAGTCTCTCACTCTTCAGTCTTTACTGGTGTTTCCGAAGGTTTCTCTCCCTTGCCCTTTCGCATCAGCATCATGCCCAGAAGCGCCGCGATCACCGCAAGCACCACCACGAGGCCAATCAGACCGTAGTCGAGCGTGCTCAGCCCCTTCTCCTCCGGTTCGGGCTCAGGTGCTGCTGCGACCTTGCCGACACTCACCGGAGCCACGCCGTTCGTGATCTCGTTTCCGTCAATATCGACGGCCGTCACGTAGACGTAGTATGAAGTGCTCTTGTCGAGACCCGTCACAGTGGCAGTGATCGTTGCAATGCTCGTTACTTCAGTCTTCCATGTCTCGCTCGTGACATTCGACTTCGCTGTCGTTAGGACATAAATCCTGTACTTCTCGAAGTCGGTTGCACCGCTGGCACTCCAGTTCACCACTATGCTGCCGTCGTCCAGTCTGGTGACTTGGACGCCGGTGATCTTGTCAGGAGGTGTCAAGTTGGCGAGTATCTCCTGCGCCCTCTCCATTGCGTCGTCTAGCAGACGAGTCGCTAGGACCGGGTTGTGGTTACCGCCACTGCCGTCCGAGACAATGCTCTCGAGATTGAATATCGAGATGTTGTACTCGTTCATCCAGGTGGCGAGATTCTCGCTCGTCCTGTTGCCCTTCATCTGCACTATTGCCTCACGCGCCTCCTCAACCACTGGCTCTACTCCCGCGACCATGCCCTCTGTCAAGCCTCGGACCATATCGATGTAGGCCCTCGCAGATTCGTTCGATGTGAAGGTTGTATCATGGCACTCCACGCAATTCCATGGGTTGGGTGCGAATGTGTGGTTCGGCAATCCCGTCCTCGGATTCTCACCCATGTGGCAACTGACACAGGGGACACTCGGCATGTACACGGCATCCGTTCTATCGATGCCGTACCCAGCAGTGTTGTTCCTTATCTCGGCCATCGGATGGTGGGGTACAGATCCAGGCTGGGCACCTTCGCTGTTGTGGCACCTCGCACATAGCTCCTCTTGGACTACCCTCAACTGATAGGGGTTCGAAGCGCTGTGCGGATCGTGACACGTCACGCACGCGATTTCCCAGGTCAAAGGAGCATCCTCATTGCTCTCTCTTAGGACCGTTTTCTCCACGCCCGTCTCCAGATACTCGATTGAGTTCCACACCTCGTGGCAGTTCGAGCAAGAAGCCCTCTTCACAAAGCTTGGAAGTCTCTGGCTTGTATTGTGCCCGGAAACCTCCCACTCGTTGTATGTCGGGTGGTGCGTACTGGACAAGCCTTGAGGGGAGTAGTGGCACGAACCACATAGACTCGAGTTCAATACGAGACCGATGGTGGGCCTCCCTCCGCTCGCGGCGACATGTTCACTGCCGGGCCCATGACATGCCTGGCATGTTATGTTCTGAAGATAGACTGGAGTGTCAGTAGTTATGTTGTACCCAGTGGCAGGATATATGCTCGGCCTTCCTGCACCAGTCGAATGACAAGGTTCGCAACTGTCTCTCTCAAACCATGCGTCCGCGTGCAATGTACCAGACCATGACGTGTTCTTCCCAGAATGGCACGGGACGCACTGCGCATTATCCACATAGCTTGCCGTGGTTGGAGGCGGCCCCGCTTCATTGTTAGGTAGCTGGAGCATCAAGAAGACTAAGACGCCAACCGCACACAATCCGAGAGCAAATGCGAGCTTCCATGTTTTTATAGTAAGCCCTCCTATCCAATCATCGGGCACATGTTTCAGGACTGAATTCGACATTACTTCACGCCGTTATATATTTGACGGTAATGCGGATTCGGACCATGTGTCGAAAAGTGATAATACGTAGGATTGAAATTAATGACATTCGGCGTGCTTGGCACTTCAGGATCGACGGGCGGGCACACCCTAGAGGAAGGCAGGACGCTCGACCCGCTCTGAAACTTCGTCGGACTCCGCGTGTCTGCATACCTCGTCCTCCAGGCGAGCATGGACGTCGTAATTGCGATAAGCAGCGTTGCGACCTTCGTGATAGCTGTCGCAAGGAGATATGATCAGTCGTCCGTGAAACCCTTCGCATCGAATAGAGGAACAAGTTCATTCGTAGAGAAAAGCTAATAACGGGGTTAAGACTTGCCGGGGACTCGGAAGCATACGCGAGACTACTAGGGGTGTTGACGATTGAGAAGAAATCATGTGGCTCTATTCCTGGTTGCCGTGCTGATTGCAATCGCAGTCCTATCACCAACGATGAAAGCATACAACAACGGCATCGGTGATTCGAATGAGCAATACGGGTGCAGTACCGATTGCCATACGGTTCAAAGCGACTCAGTAGTCACAATGTGGCCATCCACGATTACTCTAACACCGGGCGGCACTGTAGCTGTGACAGTCAATGTCAGCGGCGCAGAGGCTTCAAACGCGCCACTGGGCGTGATGATACTCTCAGCCTTATCCACCTCGGGAAGCCTTCCTTCCGACGCGGGTTGGACCATCGTATCTGACCCCACTGGAGCTGCCGCTAACAACTACCACGAGATCAATGCCTATTCCAGCTCTGTTTCTTGGACATGGACTCTTACCGCACCACTTGCAGAGGGGATATACACTCTGTATGCAAGAGAGCTCCACGGAGACGGTGAGACCTACTCGCGTGACTATTCGGCTGGTGTGACGTTTGTTGTTGGGAATCCGGGGACCGCTGGCCAGATTTCCCTTGTCATCACATCACCGGTTGCGAACTCTGAAGTGTCAAAAGCGGTCATCGTGGCAGCTAGTATGGTTCCATCATCCGACATATCGTACGCGATACTCAGCATCGACGGTGTTCAGGTCGACAACAAGACCGAGGCCCCGTTCTCGTGGACGATTGACACGCACCTCTACGCAGATGGCGTTCATTCAATCAACGTAACCGCTACCAACGCAACAGGGGCTCATGGGTACGACGAGATATCAGTTACTGTCAATAACGCAGGAGAGAATCAGAGGCTCCTCGACTGGATGTGGACGATGGCGGCCGGAACCATACTCATCATCGCGTGCATTTCCGTACTGATAGTAGCGGCGCTGCTGATTAGGAAGAATCTTATGGAAAAGGAGGGCAAGTAACATGGTTAGTATGGGTGGGCTTCACGCGCTAACGGCTGAATTGCATTCAGGTTTTCTGACGCTCGCATTCTTCTGCATTATGATAGTGGCGGGCGCACAGATAGTCGTGCGTCTGAGAAAGCGAATGCCCGACCCGTTGGTCCGTTGGGCGATAAGAGTTAGGGGATATGCCGAGATTACGAGCTATGTCGCCGCAGTAGGGGGTATCGCCGGCCTTATCCTCTCCGCATGGACTGGGATGTACGCCTGGCCGATAGACACGCTCATTGAAAACGATTTGGTAAGAAACAAGGTACTGCTGACGGCGTACGCCACGGTTTTGTGGGGCGGCGTGGTCTTCATTCGGACGAGATTCGGCAGAAGTCTATGGGCCTGCCCCGCGATGGCCACAGTCTATGTTGCGATCACACTCGTCGGATTCGGAATGGTTGCAATAGCGGGCTGCCTAGGCTCGAAGATCTTTAGGAACGAAAGCCTCTTTGACCCCTTGTACGCTCTAGTGGGCCTCAATGTCGAAAAAGCCTTTGAACTCGATCTTAACGTAGCTGCTGCAGTCGTGCTTGGCAGCGCGGTGGCTTTCATCGGCTCTCTCATATTGGCGCGAAGGAAGAACCTGGATATAGTCAAATTCGCTCCTGAAACCTGCCAGAAGCTGTTCAAATGGGATGAGCCCGTGATAGCGTAGGTGGCGACCGGCAAGATTCGAGAGTCTCGCTCGATAGAGCTGAAGGAACAGATGATTAAGAGTCCGTCGAACGTGATGCCGACCTAGGTATTGACCCTCTGCTGTCGGAGAACTGTTTCGATTTGGTGCAAGAGCGATCCGACCAGGATGAATGCTCTGACAACCCATGGAGACACCGTCGATAATTCGATTGTGAAGATACAAAGACGCATCCCGGCCTATGCTATTGGGATCGGCATCGAGTCCTCCATCACGCTCATCATGTTTGTCTCTCCCTGCTACATGTGGCACCTGGCTTGTTAGAGAACTGTCCTGAGGAGGTCCTGATTATCATTGCCCAGTTTGAGACATCATAGAAATCGAAATGGTTTGTCTCGATTTGCCCACTCAGCATATGCACTGTCGAGGTGCCGATAGAGGCACTTGCGCTTGTTGCCAGTCCCAGATATTGACGGTGACTATCCCTTGCGTGTTCTTGAAACCAGGATGACGACAGCTGCAACACCGATGACTGGAATGAGGACCAATGGGAACTCAGGGATAGCAGTGTACGTGTAGGACTCGGTGTCCCATATGTCAACAAAGCCACCGGCGCCATCTCCCATCACTGCCCACACATCTATCTGCGCTGATCCCGAGCTCGGTGCGGTCCAGATCACTGTCCAGCTCGTCGCGGTCATCGGGGTCACAGCGTCGTTTGCAGAGGCTTGGGCCCCAGCAGAGTTGATTTCAGCGTTCGGGTCTGTCGTTGTGAAAATACCCGCTGATGCTATGATGTTGAAGCTGTTCTCGCCGGTCGCATCGTTGGTATCGTCTATGGTGATTACTATGGTATACTGCTGGTCTGGTGTATACGTGCCAGGTGGCAAGCCTCCAATTGATAGCATTGCCGGCGTTTGCGCCCCAGTATGGCAGTCGTCGCAATTACCGCCCTCTCTACCCACAAACGCAGATGATTTGTCTGCGGGCACTAGAGCCACAGCCAAAAGCGCTATCACTCCAATTGCAAGAAGTGCGCTGGCTAGCCTTCTTCTGGACATTCCCGTACGAGGCAATGACTCCGCTCTTCTGGAAATCTTTCTCATCACGCGGCTACCGATAGACAACCTAACACCCGCCTCTCGATTCGAAGGACGGTACACAATTACCGTCTGTTTCAAGGTCGAGATTCAACCTTAACACTCATCGTGATTTCCTATTAAATAGCTTTGCGTGTTGCCGACAGAAAGCCCCTCTTCTCTCTCTGATTCCACATGTAAGAAACAAACGAAGAAAGGAACATATGGATCAGCCGAGAAGCAGGATGTCCATACCGAATGGAGTACACGCCGACGGATCATAACTCGGGATCATGCACATACTGGAACAGGTCTTTCGAGCGTTCTGTATGGGAGCAGTGATAACTAGTATCCTGGAGCGACACCGGATTCCACCTCCAGCTTCAAATCGCATAAACTATATTATGAGGACATGCTCTGACGCTCCCAGGAATGGTGCTGGATGCAATCTAGCGAAACCTCAACTGAAAGAAGAACGAGCTTCTGGAATCACCTCAACGCCTTAAGGAGATGCATATTAAGAATCGCCTTGGTAGTCGGAATCATCTCCTTCTTCTGCTTCACTTTCGACATCAGGAATGGGGATGTCGGGGGCATCAGTGTGCCATATCCCTATCCTGACATCATGCACCCGATCGCCACTAAGGTGTTTCTTAGGATATCGCACGATTTGTTACCACCAGACGCAACACTGATCGCCCTTACCCCTTGGGCTGCTGTGATGATTCAGCTCCAAATCTCGATAATGCTTGGCATCTCCCTAGGAATGCCAATGATAGTCAATGAGATAGCCAGGTTCCTGGGACCTGCTCTCCGAATCCGCGAGAAGCAGGTTGTTCTGAGACTAGCACTCCCTAGCAGCATACTATTCGTTCTCGGCGCCTTATTCGCCTATCTATTCATCCTTCCGTTCTCAATTGAATTCCTGTATCAGTTCGCTGACGCTATGGGCATTGAGCAGCTATTCACAGTCGACAAATTTGTCAATTTCGTAATCTTGATGACATTTGCATTCGGAGTTGTGGCAGAGCTGCCGGTGATAATCGTCGGGCTCTCCTCTCTTGGGCTAGTTTCACCGGAGTTCTGGACGAAAAACTGGCGTTGGGCGGCACTGTTATCGATGATATTTGCAGCAATCATCACGCCCGATGGTACGGGCGTCACGATGATGATGATTGCCGCTCCTATGATGGCACTGTATTTCTCTGGCTGTGTGATTGCTGTCAGCAAGAACAAAGCCTTGACAATTGGCCTCATAATCGCCACATTGGGATGCCTTGCCGTGGTTGCATCTTGGCTACATGATGCCTTGCGACTCAACATAGGCGGAGACAGCTTCGGCAATGTCGGATGGAAGAACTGGTTGGTGATTGGAGTAGGTCTCGTTGCCTATGCGATCGGAATGATTGTCGGCATCTACGGACTGACCAAGGGGAAGCCGGCGAAGGAACCAGTTGGCTGAGTTGACGGCTCGCGCAACCAGTCATCATCAATTCCACTGCGACAAAGGTGAGCAGGTAGGGATATTGGCAGCACAGCCCTTGAATCATGGGCACGAAACCCTCCATTAGGCAAAGCGTAGACCTAGTTCTTCTTCCAATCATCCAGTTCTCCCGACTTGCCTTGATTCGAGGAATGCACAAACTATATATTTACCGTGCGGGATAGGGACGTCTGGAGATGAAACTGAATGGGATTGCTAGGTCTGGGCAGCACGGAGATCATACTGATATTGGTGTTCTTCGCGATGCTTTTTCTGGGCGGCAAGAAGATTCCCGAGTTCGCAAGAGGACTTGGCAGAGCTATGGGTGAATTCAAGAGAGGGAGGCTTGAAATCGAACGGGAGATTCAGGTCAGCGGGATGGACAAGCCGATACCGAGAGAACAGGTATCCTCCGAAACTGAACCCAAGACCCCACTGAAGTAATCAAAGGGGCAGTCAATCGTCTAGGCTGATCCGCGGAACTCGTCAACATATGTTCTAGACAGGCTCGTTCAGTAGATGCTGTTAGATCTGGAAGTGCTGTTAGATCTGGAAGGGCACTGCGATTGCGACGCGCAGGACAAGGGCCGGATATCTGGTGGCGCTTGATTCTCAATCGCCTTCCTGTGGAGAGTAAGAAGGGCAAGCTACTTGATGACGGAAAGATACGTTCAGTCTTAGGTGACCGTAGTCATCGTGTGTCTGCCTACTTCTGTCCGCTTCTGGGTTCATTGACCAATGCAATCATATCTTCGTTGAGTTTGATCAAGCCCCGAGTCACAGACACGATGGCCGAGTATGCACTTATCATGAAGAGGCCGCTACCAATAACGAACACCACAAGAGCCCCCAGGACCAAGCTCTCAGTCGTATCATTGACCACAGCGATATATAGAAGTGGCGCTCCGATGGCTGTAATCCACCCAATCGTCATCAACCGTTCCCAAACTGATGGTTTCTCGATGCTGACCATGGTCACACCGTTCTCCCCATTCGCATTCTGCAATATATATGTAGCATATAGCGAGATTGGTAAACTAATGGAAAGACCAGCAGGGACTCCGGGTGCTCGCACGACGTCTGCATAACCTCGATCCGATTCTCATGTCCCTACATTGTCACGAGGCTCCTCTTCTTCACGCACATCGAACAGACTTCCTCACCTGAACATGAGGCGTCATGAACGAACTTGAAATTGCAGCTCTTGCACTTGTATATCTTCTTCTGGACAAGGACACTCTCGCCGGAATTGATGTCGCCGAGTCTCGCATTGGAAGAGGAGACACAGCTATTCGGACACACTTCGATGCAAAGCCGGCATCCGGTGCATCTCCCAAGCGAGAAATCAATCGAACCTCTGTTTCCTTTCTCCGCATAGCGAAGGGCTCCCGTCGGGCACATCACGGAGCACACCTCGCAAAGATTGCACAAGGCTTTGTCAATCTGAAGGTCCAATATCGGATAGTCCTCAAGACTCACATTCCTGACATTCGGTTCTAGCCCCTTGGTCAAGATGAGAAGCTCCTTCCTTCTCTGAGGCAGCGATTGTCTGTAGAGATCTGGAGACGGACCATTCCTCCGCGGTTCTTCCAGATTGAATAGTGTCTTCATGATCTTCTCACCCGCGGACAAAAGGAGCTCCCGCCTCTCGAGCCCCGTGACCCTCCTATTGCCAGTTACTCGAGACACGTCATATGGTCTCACGACGAAACTTCGGCGAACATTCTCGAATCTCCCCATAGCCAGTTCGTAGCATTTCTTTCCCTCTGAGAAAGTGCAATCCTCTGGACAGGGGTCCATTGTCACCTGGCAGTCCAGTAGCATTGCGTAGACTGGAAGAGCCTCTGACAGCGAGCCGAGGCATGGGAGAACGATTGTCTCGGCGCCCTTGACTGCTCTCTTTCTCGGCTTTCCGTATCTTCCGTTGCATCGGTCACAGGAGAATCTGATGATGTTCTTCCCCTTCTTTCTGGCGGCCAGGATGCCTTCGCATAGGATCGAGTCTGACGGGATCTTCGGGTCAAACACTCCGTACGGACAGGAGGTCGCACAGATATTGCACGAAATGCATTTGGACGGATTGATGGAAATCGAATCAGTGACCGATATCGCCTTGAAAGGACACAGACTGACGCAAGGAGCGTTGCATATTGCCTTCTTCTTCCATCTCACGTTCGGGCAGGAGGACTGATTTGCGAACGGGACGAAGGAGCTCATCATGTCAGCTAGCTTGATGAAGGTGTCCAATCCAAATCCTCCCGAGCCAACCAACAATTTTGGAAGAATGCTCAGATTTGATCCAGACAGGGAACCGCCTCCTTTGCTCTTGTCGCCTTGCCGGGTGAGTTAGCACTTGCCAGATGCCTAACTGGATTGCCTGTCATTCGTATTCTTCTCCTCGAGCCGCAGCCAGCCCAACGTCAATTCGGCCACTGCAGCATAGAAAGCACTGTCATAGTCCATGACTTTCGTGCAGAATTGCGGCACCCACGTCAGGATGTGGTCTGACAGGAAATCGTTCTGGAATGATGTGAAATCGGTTACGTTCTTCAAATCTGCAGCGATGCGATACTCCGCCTCCTTTTTGCAAAGGTATGCCATGAAGCCAAGTTCGAATCCAATGTGGTCCGGAGGTTCACCTCCACGAACTTCTAGCCCGGCCTTGTGGTAGAGCGCCAGTACGTCAGAAGTCGCATCCGACATCACGATTTCCGACCTATAGACGGATTCGTAAGGAGGTGGAGGTCCGTATCCCCTGCGTATGCCTCGAAAGATTCGCACGTAATCTTCCTGAAGGCGTGTGAGAACCTCGTTCTCCCTCTCTTTGCTGAAGGAGACGGCAGTTCTCAGAACGGCAAGGTCTTCCAGCAACTCCTCGGAGCCTGGCACACCCTCGAAGAGCTTTCTCAGTTCTTCCAACCCAGTTGAGAACTCAATACTCCTGAGGGAATCCAAGAAGGAAGCACTTGGGTTTTTGGTGTACGCATAAGACAGGAACTCGTACATCTTCTCGCGAGCCTGCAGGAGTTGCATTCGCTCAATATCCTCAGCCACTTTGATCCCGTCCCCCAAATCGTCTCGCCCTCGTTTCGATACGAGCAATACGTGTCCTCCTTCCCCAGTTCATGGCGAGAGGAAGGTGAGGACAACTGAGGCCATGAATATCAAGGCGACGCCCAACAGAATGAGGCCTCCCAATAGTCCTAGGAATATCCCTGTCACTCGCATGTCTCTCGGCTTCCCAAAGATCGACGCGAAGATCATAATGAACACAGGCATCAGGATGATCCCGAATACCACGATTATTCCAATCTGCACCATTTTCATCCCTCCTTTGGACTCGGCTTTCTCTGGGCATCCGATTCCATCTGATTGCGATCCCCCGCCGTCGCCTCAGCCAGATCCATCGCCGACTCTTTCATCTCCATTATCGGGAACACCTTCATGAACAGTACGAACAGGAATGCCGCAATCATGAGCGTTCCCAACACCATCGAATATTCAACCAGAGTCGGAGTGTAGGTTCCTACTGGATACAGCTCGAGCCTCGGGTATCTCAGCGACGGGATCACTATCAAGAACCGCTTCACCCAGAACGCGACGAGGATAACTACAGCCGTGATCGTCGTGCCAAGGATGCTGTACTTCTTGAAGATCGTCCCGACCAGCTCGAGGTATGCGAATGCAAACAGAAGCGATGCGACGATAGGCCAGAAAAACACAGCGTACTCTCCCGTCAAGAGCGCATTTGAAATCTCGTGCTCGACCCTCGGCGACGCGAACTGCATCGTGAGCTGCTCGTGCTTTACGAACCAGAGGTATATGAGGACCAATATGCCGAGCACCTTTCCAAGGCCAGTGAAGACTTCCAGCTTGATGTACTTCTCCCACTTGAAGACCGTTCGCATGATGGCAGCTATGACGATCACCGAGGCTATGCCAGATGAGAGCGCTGCAATCAGATAGTACGGCCCCTGGATGGCCCCGAACCATCCAGCCTGTGCGGCTATCAGCGAGAATATCCAAGGAATCACGCCTCCGCTGAGGAGCGCTACAAGCACGAGGAGCGTCAGCGCGATCCACCACGATATCTGATCGATCTTCTTCTTCTCGCTCTCCCTGTACCCGAACAGCAATATGCTGTAAATCCACCTGAACTTCGGAAGCCTGTCCCTCAGGTATGCCAGATCCTCGCGCATAAGCAAGTACAGATACGTCACGCTGAGTGTCGTGTAGAGCAGAATCACTGTCAAATCCCATGCGAAAGGCGAAGTGCCTATCTGGGACCAGTAGTAACGCAAGACGTTGTCGATTCTCTCGGGTTTTCCGAGGTCCATCAGGATCGTAAGGCCTGCCATGAGGAGCATCACACAAGTGAGGACCTCTGCCATCCTCGCTACTGGCCTGTACTTCTCGAACTTCAGGACGCGAATAGATGCCGAGATGATAATTCCGCCGTGAGCGATGCCTACAAGCCATATGAAGCTCACGATGAATATGCCCCACGGCGTCCCTGAGAGAGGCACGCCGTAATCCCTCATCCCCGTCGCGACATGACCAGATATGATGAGGCTGTACCACATGTAGATGAAGTACACGATTCCGGCCATGCAAAGAGCGAGTAAAGTATAGCCCGGAAGCTTGGTGTTCAGCAGTGGCGCCAGAAGCTCTCTCTCTGTCAAGCTCAACTTCGGTTCGCTCACGCCCTTCTCCTTGGGTTTCTTCCTCATGAATAGCGCAACCGCAACTATCCCTAGGATGATCGCGACGCCTCCGACGGCCATCCAGACCCAGTTGAGAATCGCCTTCTTCGCTACGGGGTTGTTCACATTGACTGTGATCTCCTTGTATCCGAAGCTGCCGTTGGTGTCGAATGCTGTGACGTTGAGTGAGAGCTCACCATTGGCATACTCCGTTGTATTGACATCCCAGCGGAATGGCTCCTGGGACTTGTTGTTGACTACGACGCCATCGATCTGCAGCAGGGCATAGGCGATGGGGGTGCTCGACTGGATGCTGGCGTCCACCGTGATGACGCCCTCGACATACTCCCAATCTGATGGCGAGATGATGTTTACGACGGGAGCTCCAGAAACGCCCCCGGTGCCCACGAGGAACGAAAGGCCCGCCTCGTTGTTGGCGTATTGCGCTTCTCCACCTCCACCGTGTTGCACTCTTGCGAACAGCGAGTAAGTGCCATCCGTCAGTGGCGCGGTCAGTGACCATTGCAGAGAAACTAGGCCTGCATAGCTGCTTATCTCGTAGTAGTTGTCTGTCCCAGAACCGCTAGGATCGGCCGTGATTGTCCACCCTGCCGCAGATGGTACGCTCGTTGGATCCGGGCTCAAGGAGGAGACGAGCATCGCCCCGAGGATAGGGCCCGAGTTTCCTCCGGAGACATTGACGGTGACTGTGACACTCCCGCCCTTCTCAACGGTCAAGCTCGGAGTGAACATCGTCACGACTGCAGTGCCCGGAGTCACATGACAAGAGCTGCCGCAGTCGTATTGTTGAATGCCGCTGCCCGCGCCGCCTAAGAAGGCGTTTGCTTGCGGCGCAATCACCACTATCATTGGGACCAACAGTGCCAGAGCCAGGAGGATTAGACCTCTTCTCATTGGGTCACCTCCTCTCTGTAGAAGTCAAAAGGCTTCCTGAGCTTCGTCGGGTCGAGAGGGGCGCCCAAATAGAAGACCTTGGGGTTCGTGTCCAGCTCTTCCTGCAGCCGGAAGTGCTCCTTCTCGGCAATCGCCTTGGAGACTTCGCTGCTCGGGTCGTCCAGATCGCCGAAAGTGAACACTCCCACAGGGCAGTTCGCCACACACGCCGGCTTGAGACCTTTGATGAGCCTGTGAACGCAGAATGTGCACTTGCCCATGACGCCCGCGGAGTGATTTCCCCCGGAGACCAATCTGCCCTCATATTTGATGTCGTGGTCGGGGTTCTCATAAGGCAGACCGCTGCTACCCCAGTCAAAGTACTGGTTCTTGGAGGGTTTCTTCCAGTTGAAGTAGTTCACGCCATAGGGACAGGACACTTCGCAGTACCTGCAACCAATGCAGCGATCAGCATCGGTCAGCACCAATCCATCATCTCTTTTGAATCTAGCACCAACGGGACAAACTTTGACGCAAGGCGCATTGTCGCAATGTTGGCACGGGCGCGCCATGTACCTAATCTTAGAGTTCGGATAGGTTCCCTCTTCAAACCTGAACAACCACATCCAGAAGATCGCCATCGGTGTGTTGTTCTCAACCTTGCAGGCCTCAACACATGCTCGGCAACCCATGCAGCGCGACAGATCTATGGCCATGCCGTATCGGACCATCTCACGCCACCTTCCATACTTTCACATTGACGTGAAATGACTGATCCGCGGTGTTCGAAACGTATCCATTGCCAGTGAAGAATAGAGTGTTGGGTGTGGGGCCCGAGTTCCTAGCAACAGGATGCACCCATTGCCCGTAGTGGTGAGGGAGCACGACTGTGTCCGGCCTCACGAATTCCACCAGCTGCGCGACTGTTTGAATCTTTCGTGTTTCTCCTGTGAGAGCATTGTGGCTTTCCACGAATACCGGGTCTCCGTCGGCAATGCCCTTTGCAGTCGCCGTGGCAGAGTTGATGAGCAGCCTCTGTTTGGGAACGAGTTCGTTCAACAGTGCATTGGAAGTCGTCCTTGATTGCTTTAGCTCGATCTTCTTGTAGCTCACAAGCGTGAGGTCGTAGTCTGGAGGGGAAAGGTCCTTGGTCTGGGTGCGCCAGGTCGGGAACGCTGTGTAGTCCCTGTAATACAACTCATCGACGCTCATGCTTTGCATTACGCCCCTGTAACGGTACAGCGCCTCTCCGTATAGCCTATGCCTGAGGCCATCGTACGGAGGCGCGAAGGCGCTTCCGTAGTACTTGTCGGCGGAAACTGCTCCCTCAGACTTCACTCCGTTCTTCTCAAAGAAAGTGATGCCGCCAGCAATCCCGTTACTCTTTGCCCATCTGTCGAAAACGTCCCTGACCGTCGGCTTCGTGTTCAGGTCCAGCTTATGCGGGTCCACCATTTTGAGTTCGGAGTTCAGATAGTCTAGATAACCGCCCGCCCCGGAGAGAATCCCGGCTTTCTCACAAAGGTCAAGGTATATATCGATCTCGCCTCTGCTCTGATACAGTGGATTGATTGGGGGCTGGCGAATTGACGTCGCCTTAACGTATGTGTTAGATAGAGAGAATGGCCCTTCGTATTTCTCGATCGTAGCAGCTGGCAGGACTATGTCAGCGAAGTGATCAGCCGTTTCGCTCAGCCACGGATCGATGACGGCGATGAACCTGAACTTCTTGTAGGATTCTGCAACATCACTCTGCCCAGACGGATACGCCAAGAGCGGGTTCGTCATGTGAATTATGAGGACTTCGGGCAGGTCAGATTCGGGAAAGTTGAATCTTGCCGGGTCATTCATAACCGCGGCCACTATGTTCGGGTTGTTGCTGTTGATCGGGTAGTACTTGCTGTCCTTCAAGGAGATGTTATAGCCGGTATTCATGATTGAGACCGCGTTCCAGCTGTCGAATTCACCAGCTCTTGTGGGGGAGAAGTCGAAGAATTGACCGCCAGCGGTCTCGATGGCTCCCAGCAACATCATGACATGAATTGCTGCCCGGGTGGCCTGGAATCCTAGCTCTTGTTCAGTCACGTGGTAGGCATGGATTGCCACAGGGCGATACGGTACTTCGACACCGCCAATCATCAATGTACTACCTATCCTTGCATTGGTACCCAGATCCGTGGCCACCTTGATGATCTGCTCCTCGGACAGACCACAGATGTTTGCAGCCCATGCAGGCGTCTTGTCTGCCACATGATCTGCGAAGAGCTGGTATGCAGGTCTGACGGCTTCAGAACCTGCAATGTAATCCCCAGTAAGTGCAGTATCTATTCCCGGCGTATCGTATGCAAGCGCGCTCCCTGACAAACTATCCCAAACCATTTCTTTGCCTGAACCGTCGGTTAGAATCGTACCATCGGTTTTGACCAGGGACGCGGCATTCGTGCATTTCTTCAGATACTCAGTGTCTACATTGTTCCTCTGGATGAGGACGTTTGCCAGAGCAAGGTAGAAGGCGAGGTCTGTGCCGGGTTTGATTGGCAACCATTCATCAGCATGCGGACCTACACCCTGACGAGACGGATCCAGCGCCACAACCTTCATCCCGCGTTCTCTCGCATCAACGAAAAGCTGGTTCCACTGAATCCAGCAGGATTTGTTTCCACCCGCGTTGGTGAGATTCCAGCCCCAGCAAAGGAGGTAATTGCAATATTTGAAATCGGGATGCATCACGCCGTTTCTGCCGACTGTGTATTCGCTGGCCCTGTAGCCAGCATCGGAGCATAATGCTCCATTATGAAGCATGATTGCTCCTGAGGCTTTGACAAAGGCATTGTCATAGAAAGGAGCACCCTTGCTCCTGCCCTTCTGCCACACCAAGTACTTGCTGCCCTTCGCTCTGGCCTCCTTAATCTTGTCAGCCACAGTGGAAAGAGCCTCGTCCCATGTGATTTCCACCCAGGTCCCTGGTTCACCCTTCGGGTTTGTCCGCTTGAGAGGGGCCTTCAATCTGTACGGATCGTAGATGGACATTATCTGTGCCATTCCCTTCGGACAGAGGGTCCCTCGTATCCTTGGATCACCTGGGTGGCCCTCCAACTTCACAATCCTACCACTGACCACTCTCGCTATGACTGCGCAATCCTGTTTGCCTATCCAGCAGGTAGAATACTTCCGTTCTTCTCGAGAAACGGCGTCGAAGGCCTTGGCATCGCGCTGAAAGAGTGAATCCCAGAAGTCCTCAGGAACCAAACCCAGAGCAATTGCTGCACCAGCACCCAGCCCTGCAATCTTGACAAATTGTCTTCTTGTCATTTCGACCAGTTACATCACCGGCTGACAAATCTCCTGAGGTTTCGACGGTTGCATTTGCACACCCAAGCATGAATTCTCTTGACGGTGTTAAGGCCACGCATATCTTCAAAGAACATTAATCTTTTGGATTAGTCTTTCGATTCGTTCTCCCCCGATTGTAGACGAGCCGCATATCTGTTCAATGACGTTCGGTTGGCTAAACAGTACTAGATAAGCAATGGTAATGTCGCTCCCTATCAACCGGGCGAACTGCATATCTTGCTCAGAGGCGATGGCATGAAGCTATGAAGACCGTGAAACAAAACGCAGAAAGCTTTGGTGTATTGCCTCTTTTTCTTGTTCACCGTCGCCTAGCCGAAGCCAATATTGATTCGGGATGACTGATATTCATTTCCACAGCAAAGCCGGCCGCTTTCGAGATCTAAGGAGACTGCGCAGGAGAGTATGTCACCTTAGGAACGAGCGGGCCCGGTGGGATTTGAACCCACGTCGTCGGCTTCGAAGGCCAAAAGGATGTCCTAGCTACCCCACGGGCCCTTGGTGGTGATTGGTCCAGTGTATTATATTGTTTGCAGATGCAGGCTCTGGAACAATTTGGGTGGTAAAGCCGTCAGGAAGCGTGGCCACTGACCTCCAATTGCTACATGTAGTCGAATAGGTGTAATATGCCGATCATCGTCAAGGATGAGATGCTGGTCAAGGGAGTCGTATTCTACCTGGACACGAACCTTCCATCGGAAGCGAAGTCTCTTCTTGAGGACTTCAGATTGGCTGTCAACAACGCAATCCGGGCCGGTCTCCAGGCGAGAGTTACATCGAGAAACGCCTTGGTCAGACTCGCATACAAGGATTTCCGCCAAGAACATCCGATGATGTACGCCAAACACCTGGTATCAGCGTTCGAAGTGGCTGGCGGCGTTCTTAGGAACTATCGCAGGCGCACTCGCAAAGATGTTGCGTACAGGATCCCATATGTGAAGCGCCTGATGATGAAGGCGGAGAACCAGGCGTACAAGCTTGATCGTAAGTCTGGGACCATCGACCTTCCGATCAGGGCTGGCTGCCATGTCGGATTGAAGCTCATCGTCAGCCATTATCATCGGAAGTATCTGGATGACACGACTCTCTCCCTCGGATCGCTGACCATTCTTCCCGATAGGGTCATAATAGCCTTCAGGAGGAGTGTCCCTGTGCCGTACGTTCCTGATTCATTGCTGTCACTCGACACCAACGAGCGAAGTCTGGACGGTGTGTTCGTATACAGTCACTCTGATGCGGCGATTTCGGTCAAGGCGGAGTTCCCTGACATAGCGATGATTCAGCAGAGGCATCACGACAGGAGAAGAAGGCTGCAGAAGAAGAAGGCGCATGACAGACGGACATCCAGAAATCTATGCAGAAGTGAGGGGAGGAGAGAGCACCACAGGGTTGAGTACAGGCTCCACCAGGTGGCAGACGCCGTCCTCTCCTTCGCGGATGGACACAAGTCTGCAATAGTCCTCGAGAATCTGACAGGAATCCGGTTCAAGAGAGGTAAAGACCTGAATCGTCGCCTCAGTATGTGGCCCCGGAGGAAGCTCCACAGCATCATCGAGTACAAAGCTCAGTGGAGAGGAATCCCTGTCGTCAAAGTCGATCCAAGATACAGCAGCAGAAAGTGCCCGGCATGTGGGAGAATACAAGATTCCCGAATGGGCACGGAGTTCGTGTGTGAGTGTGGCTGGCACCTCGACAGGCACATAAATGCC
>JAHIZT010000030.1 GCA_018814355.1 Candidatus Thermoplasmatota archaeon
ATAGACAGGGGCATGACCGTGGACGTGTCCCGCGCGAAAGCGCTCGGGTTCAAAGCAGCTGCGTGTGGTTGGTCGGGCAACCTGGCGTCGAGCCTGGCCGCCTACTGCGCAAGGGGCGGTTTGACATCAAGGGCGTACCTCCCGGGCCAGATAGATCTCGGGAAGCTGTACCAGACGGTCGCTTATGGAGCGGAGATCGTGCCGTGTACCAGCCGGGAGGAGGCGTTTGAGCACCTGCGCAAGAACCAAGATGAGTTCTATCCGGTCACTGCGAGAAACCCCTTCTTTCTCGAAGGGATAAAAACCACCGGGATCGAGGTCGTCGATCAGTTGGGATGGAGACCTCCAGACTGGATCGTGGTTCCGATGGGCAACGGGTCCCACATAACCATGATGTACAAGGGGCTGAGGGAACTGGAGGAGCTTGGGCTTACCTCCAACTTGAGAACGAGACTCGTTGGCGTACAGGTAGAGGGGTGCTCCCCAATAGCGGACATGATCAGGCCGTCCGCTCGCAGACGGGCCAGCATCGACTGCACTTTCGCTAGGGACATCGCAATCGAGAGTCCAGCCATGGCAGACGAGGCGGCCGAGGCGATCAGAAGGACCCGGGGTGATGTCGCTGTCGTCTCGGAAAAGGAAATACTGGATGCCGTGAAGCTCCTGGCGAAGAACGAGGGAGTATTCGCCGAGCCGGCATCCGCATCGACTGTGGCAGGGCTCAGGAAACTCGTCGACCTCGGGACCATTGTTCGCTCTGACACGGTCGTCTGCACGATTACTGGGACTGGCCTCAAGGATCCGACGATGGCGCGCAGGATAGCCGCGAAAAACCATGTCGCCAGGCGCATGATATCGAAGTATGAACCTGGCGCGGTGTCGAGGAGGATCGGCGACACAAAGATGGTCATCATCGACACGCTCCAGGAAGGAGAAAGCTACGCATACGCTCTGCGCAAGAGGGTGGTAGACCGCATTGGCAAGAATCTGAGCTTGGTGAGCGTCTATCAGCACCTCGCAGAACTCCAGGACCTCGGCTTGATAGCCGTCCAGAAGCGGGAGAGGTCGCCGGAGAGGAGGATCAGAGTATACTACGGGCTCACTGAGAAGGGGACGGAGTTCGTGCGGGCGCAGATCTCCGGCGGCGTTCCGCGGAGATGACGACCGCATCCATGTCCTATCGGTTCCAGCTTATGCATAGGCGTCCTGTTAAGTATGCTGTCCTCGGATGGTTGTCTAAACCTACAGGAGAGATGAACCATGCAGGGCGAATGCGCCATCAGGAGAACGAAGGAGGAAGAGCACGAATCGCCAGAGAGATGCGGGGCTGTTCGGGGCACGACGCTGCTGAAGCGGGGCTTTGCGAGAATGCAGAAGCACGGGGTCATCATGGATGTAACGAGCATTGAGCAAGCGCAGATCGCTGAGGATGCAGGCGCTGTCGCAGTCATGGTCCTTGACAAACTTCCCTACGACGTCAGAAAAGCTGGGGGAGTCGCGCGTACAGCCGGCCTGAAGGCCATTGAGGAGATATTGGCTGGTGTAACAATTCCCGTCATGGCCAAATGCCGCATTGGTCATACCTATGAGGCGAAAATCCTCGAGGCTGCGGGAGTCGATATGATCGATGAATCTGAGGTTCTGACTCCTGCCGATGAGGAGAGGCACATATGGAAGTGGGAATTCACAACGCCCTTCGTGTGCGGCTGTAGGGAACTGGGGGAGGCTTTGCGGAGGATCGATGAAGGCGCGGCGATGCTCAGGACCAAGGGCGAGCCCGGCACGGGAAACGTCGCCGAGGCGGTGAAGCACATAAGGATTGTCAACAACGAGATCAGGCGAATAAAGTCAACCTATGAGAATGAGGATAAGCAGGAACTTATCAGGGCGGCAAGGGAACTCAAGGTTCCCTATGACCTCGTAGCCGAGACTGGCAGACTGGGAAGACTACCAGTAGTCAATTTCGCTGCCGGTGGGATAGCCACGCCAGCAGACGCAGCCCTGATGATGACTCTTGGGTGTGACGGGGTTTTCGTTGGCTCTGGCATCTTCAAGTCCGAGGATCCGAAGGAAAGGGCGAAATCAATTGTTCTGGCCACAACCTTCTTCGATGATCCCTCCGTCGTAATAGAGGCCCAGAGGATGATAGACGAGAAGAGAGCAATGACAGGCCTTGACGTCAACAACCTGGAGTTGAGGATGCAGGAACGGGGTACTGTATGAAGGAGCTGAACATCGGCGTTCTTGGATTGCAGGGCGCAATCGAAGAGCACATTGCAGCGACCAACCTCGCTTTGAATGAGATGGGGCTCGAAGGCAAGGTCCTTGGGGTCAAAACGCCCAAGGAAGTCGGGACTATCGATGGTCTAATCATGCCCGGCGGGGAAACCACCGTCATTGGCGGGCTCTCAATTCTCAACCAGGCATTCGCGGAAGTCAAACAGCGGATATCCGGCGGAATGCCTGTTCTGGGCACGTGCGCCGGCATGATTCTGCTGGCCAAGAGGACCTTCGATCGGGTTGCGGGGGAAACCGAACAACCCATACTGGGTCTGATGGATACCGTGGTCGAGAGGAACGCCTATGGCAGACAGAGAGAATCCTTCGAGGTAGATTTGGACATTCCTGTGTTCGGCGGGAGGGAGTATAGAGGCGTATTCATACGGTCTCCAGCTATCCGAGAGACTGGACCCCAGGTTGAAGTTCTATGTAGGCTCAACAATGTGGCGGTTGCAGTCCGGCAAGACACCATGATTGGCACTGCTTTCCATCCTGAGCTGACAGCGGATACCAGACTTCACCAGCTGTTTGTCAAAGCAGTAGTACAGCAGATTGGAACTGGAAGAACCGCCAGCTACTAGATCTGTTAGATTAGTCTCCAGTGTGAGCTCCTTTGAATCCATTCTCGATGGTGAACTCCAGTAGCTGATTGGAGCAGGCTATTGATTTGGCCTTCGTTGGATCACGCTTTGGTCGCGGGCGAATACTAGGCCGCTACACCGGTTGCACACCGCTTTTTTGCTCCATACTTGTGATTGTATGTGCCAGCTCTAATCACCAGTAGATTCCGGACCATAATCCGGGCCCTCGCACACTATTATCATGCACTGATTCATTTCGAGCTGATGCCAGGGTTGTGATTTCAATGACGGGGGATTTGAAACCGAGTCGAATCAGACATTCCTCCTTGATCTCAATAAAAACGAAAAATGCCGAATTGACACATATCCCTCATCATTCTTCATGCAATTGCACCCTGCGGCAACACCCCTTTGATTTGCATTGGAGTGGGCTGCGTCACTCTGCTTCTTCGCTTCGAGGTTCCA
>JAHIZT010000031.1 GCA_018814355.1 Candidatus Thermoplasmatota archaeon
ACACCGTTGACCTCGTCCTCGTTGGCGACAGCGTGGATAGCCACCATGTCCTCACGGCCCATGATGTTCATGATAGTGGGACCTGAGATCCCCGGCAGAAGGGTCTTCAGGCTGGGCATGCTCGCCTTTGGGACGTTCGCCATGAGATATCTCTTCCTGGAGGCGTTCATGACGCTCTCGACCGCGCTGGTCACCTCCTCGATCCTTGCTTGCTTCTCGGCCATCGATTTGGCGTTGGCGATCAGTACTGCCTTCGATTCGAGCACGACCCCGATCTCTTTCAGGTGGTTCAACTTCAGAGTGGAGCCGGTCTCCACCAGGTCGGTTATGACGTCAGCGAGCCCCACCTGAGGAGCGACCTCAGCGGCCCCTGACACCTCCGCCACGTTGACATCCTTGCCCATCTTGGCGAAGAACGCCCTCGTGAGATTGGGGAAGCAGGTGGCGACGGTGCAGCCGCTCACCACCTGTTCAATCTTCTCGATCGCCGAATCATCGGGAACCGCTACGACCAAGCGGCACTTGCCAAAGTCAAGGGGCATGAGGTTCTCAACATTCCTTCCTGCCTCCATCACGAGGTCGAGGCCAGTGATCCCGAGGTCGGCAACGCCCATCTCCACGAACTCGGGGATATCATGCGCCCGGGCAAGGAGTATCTGATACCTGCCCATGCCGAACTCCGCCAAGAGCGTCCGGTTGCTCGAGTCAGGGATCGGAAACCCTATCTTGTTCATCAGCCTGATCGCACTCTGGTTCAGCCTTCCCTTGTTCGGGATGGCTATCCTCACCGTCGTCACAAAGACACCTCCATCAATCCGACCCGGGTAAGGCGTCCATCCGACATGGCGTCGCCTGTTCCAGGGTATTTCAGAAACTGCTCTCTAGCGCACTTTCTAGGCCGGGTGAATCTACCCGTGAAGGCAATCATACACGACCGTAAGCTTTGCCATGTCCTTGCGCCTCGAGCAAGCAACTCAAGAATTGGATGATATATATGAGTTCCGGTCATGGCAGGGCACTCAAAGAGCATCCATGTACATCACGAGGGCATTATCGATTCGGATAACGAACACAATACGTTGATAAGCGAGAATCGTCTCTGGAACTAGGGTCGAATTCAGAGGATAATGGCGGTTTGACCTAAATCGTGGGAAAACGATGGACCAAGAAAAGGAAGAGAAACGCTACGACGATTTGAGAAATGTCGCCATCGCGAGCATACTTGAAGTCACATCGAACTTCCTATACGTCGAGAGTGTCGATCAGCTCCTGCAGAAGATCGTAAGGACGGTGTCCGAGACCTTCGGGTTGCGGACAGCGACGATCGGAATGCGCGAGAAGGACACTGGCCTATTCGTTGTCAGGGCCTGTCACGGTTTCGGGCCGGAACGAGAGGCTGACATCCGGAAAGTGAAATACACGATGACCCGGATGATGAGAGATCTCAAACCGGAGTTCAAAGTCGGTAGGAACACCTACTATGTTCCCGGAGAGACCACCGAACTTGAGGATGAGAACGATATGCTATTCGTCTCCCACCCGGAGAGAATCGATGTTCCCAGGCGCTTCCCCGACGAGTGGCACGAGCTCGATTACATAGATTTCCTGATGTACACAAAGACTGGCGATCTCTTGGGCTACCTCGAGATCGACGAGCCGGACGACCACAAGGTCCCAGGGGATGACACGCTAAGGGCCATCGAGGTGTTCTCCGACCTGGCTGCGATAGCGATCCAGAACGCGGAGCTGTACGATGAGCTGCATAAGGACAGGAAGAAGATCGAGCTCCTGATAGACCTGATAGGCCACGATGTCAACAACTACGTACAAGCGGTGAGCGGCTTCGTCGAGCTTGCGATGGCCAGACGGGGCGTTCCAGAGCCTTCGAGGAAGAGCCTAGGCAAAGCCCTTGACCAGATCTGGAACCTGAACAAGCTCGTGACGAACGTGAAGCTCTACGCGAAGGTCGAATCGTACGGAGACAAGAACCTGAAACCGATCGACCTCGTAGAGACCGTCAAGGAAGCGTATGCTGGAGCGGAATCCTACTTGCCGGGCAAGACGGTGAAGCTGGTTCTCACGGATGACGGTGTCCGCAAGATGTGTTTGATGAACGAGTTCGCTAATGACATCTTCCTGAACCTGTTCACGAACGCGATCAAGTTCGACCAGAACGAGAATGTGACAGTCGAAGTCGACATACAGCCAGTAAATGAGGACTTGAGGGATTGCTGGCTGGTCTCTGTGGCGGATCACGGGCCGGGAATCGATGACGAGATAAAACCGATGATCTTCGACAGGTTCACTCAGGGCGGGACATCCCTCTCTCTGGGCAGCGGCATCGGCCTCTATATCGCCAAAACACTTGTTGACTCGTACAAGGGAAGGATTTGGGCCGAGGACAGGGTCAAAGGCGACCGCTCACAGGGAACTGTCTTCAAGGTAATCATGCCGAAGGCGGTCGAAACCGCCTAGGTCGGGAAAAACACGCCCAGAGCTACGACTAGAACTGACACGGATATGCAGAGGCCAACGACCACCCACGGGTTGACCTTGAGTGCCTTGTCGTCTTCCGAGTCGAAGTATCTTATTAGACCGGCCGCAGAATGGAAGCCTTCTCCTTTCTTGTCTTTCGCCATATGTCCCGCAGGGACCTATTGAAGGGCTCCATATTTAAACATTTACGAGGACTGATTCTTCCGCCAGATGCCGGTTTCCAGCGATTCCAACATCAGGGGCTTTGCACAGAAATTACTCATGGGAGTGTTTTGCACATTAATTCGTCCTCCGCCAGAGCCTCGAAATCGACCTTGATCCCCGACTCGAACATCTCTTGGATAAGTACGCAGACATTGTGCACCAACGCCTTGCAGAGTACCTCATTGATTTGGGCGATGTCATTCTTTGATCGGAGATGCACGCCTTGCTTCCGCTTCATCATGCTGAATACTGACTCGGCATTGGACCTAAGGTGATAGTGCGCGAGGAATTCCTCTCTGTAATCTCTGTAGTACTGGTACATAGCCCTCCAAATCCCGGCAGTCTTGGATTTTATCGTTGAGTTCTTTTTGAAGAGGATATAGGGGAGTGCACCATGCTCGCTCACAATCGTCATGGATTCTCTCGTGGCTCTTGCCTCTTAAGAGGCGCGGATAGGGTCCCGAGACAATCGGGGCACTGCTCTGAAATTCCCCACTTCGGCCTCCACTCGCAACCACACTGCAGACATCTCAAATGCTCCCCCACCCACACGACCCTCCAGACACGCCAGATGTCGTGCTCGGGGCCCTCTAGGTCGTCCTCTCCTGGACCCTTTCCGTACAGACCCCGACCGACGATACTCCCGTCCTTCAGTGTGAGAACGAATTGCTTGGGCTGGTTCGTGGATAATATTCCAGAGCGAGAGAAGTCGATCATTTCGAAGCAGTCAAATTCCTCGGACGGATGGGAAAGGATGACATCCTTCATGAACCCGTCTTTCTGTCTGGTCCGATCATGCTCGTAGGCGTTAAGGATCTCAGCTAGCTTCTCGCCCACTTGCGAAATGGCAGAGACTATTGGCTCGACGGGGGGTGAGGGCTGTTCGTCACCTGGGCCTTGGGTGGGTGATGCCTGGTGGTTCTTGGCCTGCTTTCCTGCAGTACTCCGGTCAGGGTCTGCGAATCTCCACGACCACTCGTCCTTGTCCTTCATGAAAACGTTGCCGCAGCCAGGGCAGACGCATTCTTCGGTCGAGACGACGTGACCGCAAAGAGGACATTCCTTTCGCGGTGGTTCCTTGTCTTCGGACAAACAGATGCCCCATGCCCTGTGACGAGAGCCCTTGTACTACTGTATGCGTACAGGGATACATTAAGCTAGGCTACTGACTTCGTTGATTCTGGGGGGATTCTGGAAATCGGAAGGGATAACTAGCCCAGAGGATGATTACGCGTAGCAGATAATGCCCCCCAAAGATGACAGGATCACGATGAAGTTTGACAAGGCACTCTGGAGGAGGGTCGAGAGCCTGATCAAGTCCCATCCAGAATGGGGTGTAATCTCTGTGCCCGATTTTGTGCGCCGCGCGGTTGAGAATGAGATCAAAGCGAGGCAAGAAGAGGAATCTAATCGCGTGGTGACTCTTTGCCTCTCTCCTGGTAGTGAGGACAAGCGTCGCAAAGCCCCATGAAGAGCTGAGGACCGAATTGATCGATTCGCTCCTTGAGAGCTTTCTCGTCGAGCACGCAATCATTCGGCAGGATAAGCTTGATTCTAATCGGGCAAGAGAATTCGAGTATCCTCTCATTGGTCATCCGATGAGACCCTCCACGAGAACGAAGGTAGCTAATGAGAGGTATTTCTATCCAACTGTACAATTCCAGCCCCGGAGAGCCTGCCAACCTCAGTCAATGTTGGCGAATGGATTTATGTGCAGAATGCTCGTCTGCACATAAACTGGCCTATTTATGTGCAAAGCCAACATCAGGAAAACCATTATATAACGTACAAGATAATTGGAATAGCCCAGTCTGGCTCGGACGGACACCGAACCTTCTCTGGGCCAAAACGGTTGGCATCCAAGCGGTCGCCGACTTAGGAGGTCATACAATAGCTACGGTTTTCCTAGTCGACGATGAGAAGTTCATCGTTGACCTATACAGAGACATCCTGGAGGCGAACGGGCACACAGTCATCGGCGTGGCCTCCGACGGTGAAGAGGCCGTCCGGAAGTACAAGGACATGACGGAGAAGCCCGTGATAATAATCATGGACCAGAGGATGCCCGTCAAGGACGGCGTCAGAGCGACGCAGGAGATCCTGAAGATGGACCCCCAGGCCACCATATTCTTCGGCAGCGCGGACCTCCACATCGAGAAGGAGGCACGGGCGGCGGGAGCCAAAGGATTCTTGCTCAAACCCTTCAGGATAGAGGAGCTGCTGCAGGCGATCAGAGAGGCGGTAGGCTCCAAGTCTAAGAGTTAGCGAAGCCCGCGTTTTCTTGCAGGCTTCGACCGACAGACGAGGTGAGCAGTGTGAATGAAACAGAACGGAACATGGAGAGGAAACGCATGACCGGACTACTTTTAAGTAGACAGGCCGGAATGCAGACTGAGACGCCCCCGACGAGGGATGTGTGATGGCAGAGGACGAGAGCGACTTGAGAGCCGTCAGGAAGAACAAACTGAAGGATCTCAAGGAAAGAGGCCTGGACCCGTACCAGAAGTACAAATTCGTGAGGACCCACGACACGACGAAAATCAAGAAGGAGTTCGCAGGCGTTGGCGCAGAGCGGAGCCCAGTGGAGATCTCCACCGCGGGGAGGATCATGGGTCTGAGACTGCACGGCAAGGCAGGCTTCGCGGACCTGCAGGACCGGGACGGCAGGGTACAGGTCTACTTCAAGCTGGACGAGCTTGGCAAGGAGAGGTTCGACCTCTTCAAGTCGCTCGACAGGGGGGACATCGTAGGGATCAAGGGCCACGCGTTCAGGACGAAGATGGGCGAGACCACCGTTGCGATAACCGATTTCGAGATCCTGTCGAAGGCACTCGAGCCTTTCCCAGACACTTTCCACGGACTCCAAGATGTCCAGAACAGGTACAGGCGCAGGTACCTAGACCTCATCATGAACCAGGACGTCCGCCAGAACTTCATCAAGAGGAGCAGGATGGTCGCGTTCATGCGCGACTGGCTCAACGAACGGGGCTTCATAGAGGTAGAGACTCCCATCCTTCAGCCGCTCTACGGCGGCGCGCTAGCGAGGCCGTTCAAGACGCACCACAACTACCTGGACATGGACCTATACCTCAGGATAGCGACCGAGCTGTACCTGAAGAGGTGCATCGTTGGGGACCTGGAGAAGGTGTACGAGATAGGGCACAACTTCAGGAACGAGGACATAGACGCGCAGCACTACCCAGAGTACACCTCGATGGAGCTGTACGAGGCGTATGCGGACTACAACGACATCATGGACCTCACTGAGTCCTTGCTATACGACACCGCGATGCACATGCTGGGGACTGACAAGGTGCCGTACGGAGACAAGGTCCTGGACCTCTCGAAGCCGTGGGCCAGAATCACGATGCACGACGCGATCCAGAAGTACCTTGGCCTGGACATCGAGAAGCTGAAGACGGTCAAGGATGCCAGGGACGCGGCGGCCAAGCTCAGCGTCAGGGACGTCGATGAGTGCAACCAGCTCGGGCTGATAATGTTCGAGATATTCGACCAGAAAGTCCAACCATTCCTGATCAACCCGACCTTCGTCATCGACCACCCGATCGAGATCTCCCCACTCGCCAAGAGGAAGAGGGGAAACCCCGACCTTGTGGAACGGTTCGAGCTCTTCATCAACGGCTGGGAGTTCGCGAACGCCTATTCCGAGCTTAACGACCCTGAGGAGCAGGAGCAGAGGTTCAGGGAGCAGGACAGGCTCAAGCAAGAAGGGGACGACGAGGCCCATCCCATCGACATGGACTATGTCCAGGCGCTCGAGTGCGGCCTTCCGCCCACCGGAGGCCTCGGGATAGGCATCGATCGGTTCGCGATGATACTCACGAACTCGCAATCCATCAAAGAGGTCCTGCTATTCCCGCACATGAAGCCCGAGACGATCTAGAAGGTCCTAGGATGGGCGAGGGCATCGATGACATCAGGATAGAACACCTCGCTCAGGGACAGCTGGACGCGCTCATCGACGCCCAGAACAGGATATTCCAGGACTACATCATCCAGATCAAGTCCTCAAGGCAGTTCTTCCTGGACTTCCAGAGATCCGTAGGCGGCTCCCCAGCGGAGGTCCTCTTGGCCATGGATGGAGACACTATAGTCGGCTACGTCAACCCTGTCGTCGACCGAAAAGAGGGATGGATAGGCGGCATAGGGGTGCTGCGGGACTATCGCGGAAGAGGGATAGGCACCAAGCTAATGCTGGCGGCGGAGAGCGAGTTCCGCAGAAAAGGCGCGCACGAGATATCCCTTGAGGTAATAGAGGGCAACTTCAAGGCACAGAGGCTGTACGAGAGGCTGGGGTTTGTAGAGACGAGGAAATACCTTACGGCTGAGGGGAAACCGACTCGGTTCGAGGGGTTTGGACAGGCGCCCAAGGCAGCAACTCTTCCGGAGATACTGGCGCTTCACGACAGAGCGTACAAGGACACCTGCTGGCAGAGGAGGAAGCCTGCTGCATTGGTCGAATCCGCTCACGGAGGAGAGATGTACAAGGTAGACGGAGGTTTCGTCCTAGTACGGACGGTCGAGACGACCGGGTTCATACCCTTCTTGGGCGTGGTACCGGAGAAGCGAGGACAGGGCATCGGGACAACGCTGGCCAAGTTCGCTCTCACGAGGCTCCATGACATGGGTTCGTTCAAGATTGCCTTCTACAACATCAACGATGACATGCCCACGCTGCGCCTGCTGGATATGTTCGACTTCAAGGTCACGATGAAGCAGATTGAGATGAAGAAGGCCCTCTGAGGCAAAGAACGAGAACCCGACAAGTAAGGGGCAACGCTCCTATACTGAACCCGCGCTAGAATTGTCGTGTAGAACCATGTTCTCTCACTGCCCAGGGGCCAGGATATTCGCAGAGCCGATCCCGGAGCCCATCATCTGCCCTCATTGCGGCAAAGAGGTGGAGATATTCACCAACGAGCAGAGCATGAGATGCTACTTCTGCGGGGGCTTGGCGACCAGGGAGAGGCTTCCGAGCTGCTTCGACTGGTGCAAGTACGCCGACCTGTGCATGGCGGAGATCAAGGCCCAGCGAAAAGGGATTGAGCAGGTATCTCAGGCCCGGGACTGAGCGTACTTCTCGTCCGCCTGCCACTTCTTGGTGACCCAGTCCTGGAGCTTCTTAATGTCGGCCTCGGTCATGTGCCTGAACCTGCCCTGCAACTTCAGATATTCCTGGACAGGGGTCATCTTGGGCTTTCTGTTGATGGTGACCTTGCCGTTCTCGGATTCGTACAGGGTCCACATGCCGGTATCGACCGCGAGTTTGCAGATCTCGATTGTCTTCGAAGTATCGTGCCTCCACCCGGTCGGGCAGGGCGTGAAGACCTGGATGTACCTGAAGCCTTTGATCTTCTTGGCCTTCTCGAACTTGGTGATGAAGTCCTGGATGTGGCCGATGGATGCTGTCGCAACATAAGGCACGTTGTGGGCCATCATTATCTGTGGCATGTCCTTCTTGAAGTTGGACTTCCCAGCCTTGACCTTGCCCACAGGCGTGGTCGTCGTCCATGCACCGAACGGCGTTGACCCGGACCTCTGTATGCCGGTGTTCATGTAGGCCTCGTTGTCGTACATGACATAGAGGATGTCCTCGTTCCTCTCTGCGGCGCCGGAGAGCGCCTGGAAGCCGATGTCCGCCGTGCCGCCATCGCCCGCGATGCCCATCACCGTCGTGTGGTCATTGCCCCTAGCCTTCAGGGCGCGCTTCATGCCGGTCGCACACGCGGCCGTGTTCTCGAAGGCCACATGATGGTACGGTATCTTCAATGCGCTCAGCGGATATGTCGCGCTGAAGACCAGCAGGCAACAAGCGGGGGTGACTGCGACCGTGTCCTTGCCCAGGATCTTCATGAGATTCCTGACGGCGACGGCAGCGCCGCAGCCAGCGCATGCAGTGTGCCCTCTGGTGAACAGTTCCTCATCAGGCATCTCCTTCAGCTTCATTGCTCGACCCCCCTGGTGCCCATCCACGTTATCTCGCGCCTGACCTTGCCGGTCTTCGCGGCTTCGAGCAGGCGCTCGTACATGAACCTGACATCTGCAAGCGACACGTCCCTGCCTCCAAGACCGCCAATGAAGTTCATCGTTGGGACATTGAGTCCGTAAGCCGCGTTCCTGAACTCTATGAACGACGGCCCGGCAACTCCGTAAGACACGGCCCTGTCGAACACGCCGACCGCCTTGACCTTCTCGGCGATCTTCCTCAGCTGTGAAGTCGGGTAAGGCCTCCAGAACCTGAGCTTGACCAGGCCGACCTTCTTGCCCTCTTTGCGCATGTCGTCGACGACCTCGTGCGCTGTGGAGCTAGCCGTACCCAGAGTTATGAGCACCACATCCGCGTCATCGACCATGTATGGGTCGATCATGCCTCCGTGGTTCCTTCCGAGCTGCTTCGCGAAGGCTGCGTTGACCTCCTCGATGACCTTCGGAGCCGCTCTCATGGCCTTGTCCTGATTCCATCTGCACTCCATCATGTACTCTGGTGGAGTGAAAACGCCCACTACATTCGGATCCTCAGGATCGATAATCGGTCCCGGAGGAACGTACTTCGGCAAGAACTTGTCTGCATCCTCCTGATCCATGAGGTCGACTGGCTCAACCGTATGAGATAAGATGAATGCGTCCAGTCCCACCGTCATAGGCAGCGCGACCCGCTTGTCCTCCGCGATCCTGAAAGCCTGAATGACCATGTCCTGGACCTCCTGGTTGTTGTCGCAGAACACCTGAATCCAGCCGGAGTCCCTCTCCGGCATGATGTCATTGTGCTCCACCCAGATGTTGATTGGGGCGGCTATGGCCCGGTTGACGACCGCCATCACGACGGGCAACCTCATACCAGAAGCGATAGGGAGCAGCTCGTGCATCAGTGCAAGGCCTTGGGACGAGGTCGCGGTGAACGTCCGCACGCCCGTCGCGCTCGCAGATACGCAGGCGCTCATCGCTGAATGCTCGCTCTCCACTTCGACGTACTCGCAGTCCATCTCGCCGTTGTTGACGAACTCCGAAATGTGTTCAACTATGAATGTCTGAGGCGTGATCGGATAGGCAGCTACCATCTTCACCCTGGCCCTCATCGAGCCGTATGCCGCCGCGTAGTTGCCTGTGACGATCTTCTTAACCATCTATCTCACCTCACCATCTTGATGGCCTCAGCGGGGCACTCGTTGGCGCATATCCCGCAGCCCTTGCAGTAACCCATGTCAAAATCCATCCTGTCGCCATTCCTATCGATGCAGCCCTCTGGGCAGTAAAACCAGCAGAAGTTGCACATCGTGCACTTCTCCTTGTCGTACTCAGGCCTGAAAACTCGCCAGTTGCCGGTCTTATTCTCTCGGAACGAGCCCGGGCCAACCGTGCCGGCCTCGGTCTTCATCGGAATCGACGCCACACCCATAGGCAGCTCATTCACATCGGGCAACCATTTCTTCGCGGTCTTGAGCGGCCTGTGACCATGAGACTCCCCGAGGACGGTCCGATCATAGGCCACCCTGGCAGCCTTGGCGTTCAGGTCCCCGATCTTGGGACCCAACCTGTCCCCGAATACCTGGATGATGCCTTTCTCGATGGACTCGATCTTGACCAGGCCTGTTGCCTTCGCGATCGCACCCAGGATGGCAGAGTTGGTCGCAGGCTGCTTCAGGACCTCAAGGGCGACGGTCGTTGCATCGACCGTGGCCAGCTTGACATCTATGCCGACATCCACCTCCTCCGGCTTCTTCGCGGTGTTGACAATCACCATGCCGCCCTTCTTCAGCCCCTCGACCACGTTGACCGTGTCGACAAGGCCCTCGTCGAGAATTACGACGAAATCAGGCTCGTAGACCTGGGTCTTCCTGTAGATCCTCTTCTTGTCAATCCTCGTGAACGCCAGCACAGGTGCGCCACGCCTCTCAGCTCCGAAAAATGGGAAGGCAGTGGCGTAGCCGCCCTCTTGGAAGGCCGCACTCGCGAGTGCTTGCGCCGCCATGACTGCGCCTTGACCGCCGCGGCCATGGAATCGTACCTCGTACATCCTATAAGCCTCGCGAACGTTTTGTATGAATAGACCCGCCTTAAGTCTTTCGGGGTAACTGGTATTGCTCGGGGCGGGGTGACTAGATATGAGCGTTTTCTCGAATAGGGCGCCCCAGGGAACATGTCAATCCGAGCATCGAGAATTGGACCATCAGAATAGGTAGGAATCGACGGGAACGCCGTGCGAGAAGCGGTTCGGAGTCCGAAGAAAACTGTTGCCCTAGGACAGTGCAAACCTTTTTGGATGAATCAACGGATTAAGACTGGAATGACGCAGAAGAAGCCGCCAGAAGGGTTGACTCTCAAAGTCGCTCGTGCGCACCATCAATCCGAGGTCGGCCTGGGAAGGGCTCGGATCGATTCTGTCACTCGGAAGAAGCTCAATGTGGATGTCGGAGAGATCATCGAGATAGTGGGGAAGAAGAAGACCGCCGCGAAAGTCTTCCGGGCAGCTAATGAGGACGAAGGGCTAGGCGTGATCCGGATCGACGGTATGATCAGGGGCAATGCGGGCGTATCGATCGGAGAGAAAGTCGTGATCAACAAGGCCGAGGTCCAGAACGCCCAGAAGATCATCGTTGCGCCCAAGATACCCCAGGGCAAAAGGGTCAGGTTCGGGCAAGGGGTCGAGGGGCTATTCAAGAAGGGCCTCCTGAACCGCGCGCTGGTCAAGGGGGACGAGATCATCATCCCCAACATCGCCCTTATGGGTGGATTCCTGCCGTTCGTGGTAGTCTCCACGACTCCGAGCGGAATAGTCCAGGTCAACGAAGGCACAGAGCTATCCGTGAAGACGGAGCCGGTCGAGGTCACCAAAATCGATCGGCCCTCCGTCACCTATGAGGACATAGGAGGGCTCGAGGATGAGCTACAGAGGATCCGGGAGATGATAGAGCTGCCTTTGAAGCACCCGGAGATTTTCTCGAGGCTTGGCATCGACCCTCCCAAAGGAGTCCTGCTCTACGGTCCGCCAGGCACAGGCAAGACTCTCATCGCGCGGGCCGTAGCCAACGAGGCAGGTGCAAACTTCTATGCAATCCAGGGACCGGAGATCATGTCCAAGTTCTACGGTCAGAGTGAAGAACGTCTAAGGGACATGTTCACGGAGGCCGAGAAGAACTCCCCGTCCGTGATATTCATCGACGAATTCGATTCAATCGCACCCAAAAGGGATGAAGTCCAGGGAGAGGTCGAGAGACGCGTGGTCGCTCAGCTCCTCACACTCATGGATGGTCTCACCGAAAGGGGCAATGTCATTGTCATTGCGGCTACGAACAGGGAAGGCGCCATCGACCCAGCACTCAGAAGGCCGGGAAGATTTGACAGGGAGATTGAGATCGGAGTCCCGACCGCGGCCGGACGCGCTGAGATCCTTCAAATCCACACGAGAGGCATGCCGCTAGACGAAGGAGTCCAGATGGATCACATTGGGAAGATCACCCACGGATTCGTCGGTGCGGACTTGGCAGCCCTCGCGAGGGAGGCGGCCATGAAAACGCTCAGAAGGTACCTCCCCGAGATCGACCTCGAGAAAGCCATCCCTGTCGAGATACTTGAGAAAATGAAGGTGACCGCTCAGGACTTCAACGATGCCCTCAAGGAGATCGAGCCTAGCGCCATGAGGGAGGTCTTCATCGAGGTGCCCAGGGTGACATGGGCCGATGTCGGAGGACTTGAGGGGGTCAAGAGACAGCTGCACGAGGCCCTTGAGCTGCCAATGGAGGACCCGGAATCGTTCACCAGGATGGGTATACGGCCGCCGAAGGGCGTTCTTCTCTTTGGGGCACCTGGGACCGGCAAGACGCTGCTCGCCAGGGCCGTCGCCACCGAGTCGAAGGCGAACTTCATCTCAATCAAGGGTCCAGAGATCATGTCAAAGTGGGTGGGGGAGAGCGAGAAGGCCATCCGGATGATATTCAAGAAGGCAAAACAAGTCTCTCCTTCCATAGTGTTCCTTGACGAGATCGACTCAATCGCGCCGAAGAGGGGAAGCCACTTCGACTCCGGCGCCACAGAGAGAGTGGTCAATCAACTGCTAACCTCAATGGACGGGTTGGAGGACATGGAGAATGTGTTTGTCATAGCTGCCACGAACAGGCCCGATATTATCGACCCCGCACAGCTGCGGCCTGGCAGATTCGACAAGCTGCTGCTCATCCCGGTTCCCGACGAGCAAACGAGGCTCAAGATCCTGCAGGTACACACCAAGGAAATGCCGCTGGAGAATGTGGACCTGGCGGTCCTCGGGAAACGGCTGGACGGCTATGTCGGTGCGGACATAGAGAACCTGTGTCGGGAGGCCGCGCTGGCGGCCCTGAGGAAGAACAGGGCCGCTACTAAGGTCACCACAGAGCATTTCGAGGAGGCACTGGCATCAGTCAAGCAGTCGACCGATTCCGAGACCGAGAAGTACTACGAATCGATGTTCAGGCAGATGAAGACCGCAATCTCTAAGAAGAGCAAAGATGATTCGTTGTTGGGCTACTACAGATAGCTGGAATGGGATGCTAATGCGAAAATTCATCACAGAACTGAAGGGCAAGACCGTGATGACGAACGACGGCCAGATCCTTGGAATGATAGAGAACTTCATAATGGACACGAAGACCGGAGCGCTTCAGAACGTCCTCGTGATTCCAGCCGAGGAGGTCGAGCCGAGGCTGTTCAAGACGGACGGCCAGGGAAGGCTCGTGCTGCCCTTCAGCGAGATGAAGGCTGTCCGTGACGTAGTCGTCATGAATATCGGCTGATCCGTTACTGCGCGTCTGCTTGTGATAGAAGAATGGCCGTCAGCGTGAGCGCTGGGTGGTCACTTCTTGGGTTTCTTCCCTTTGACCTTCAGTATCCTCAGAATGAGGTCTGCCCGTGTGCCGCGCGGGCTTAGACCGAGGGACTCGCAAATGGCTTCGAGCTCCTGCTTGCGCATCTCGCGCAGAGAGCTCTCGGAA